>JAAWDX010000005.1 GCA_022794035.1 Lachnospiraceae bacterium
GATATCCCATCCGAGAGGAGTAAGACCCCTTGAAGACTACAAGGAGATAGGCCGGAGGTGGAAGTGCAGCAATGCATGTAGCTGACCGGTACTAATAGGTCGAGGGCTTGTTCAAGGAAGTGAGAGGAAGAACATCGGAACACTGAGTTTGATATGCAGTTTTGAAGGTATAAACATACCTTATTTGGCTCCGTGGTACAGCTGGTTAGTACGTCGGCCTGTCACGCCGAAGGTCACGGGTTCGAGCCCCGTCGGAGTCGTTAGCTTAGAAATAAGCTAAAGGTAACGATACTCTGTATCGATAACCTGTTAAAATGGACGCTTAGCTCAGCTGGGAGAGCGTCTGCCTTACAAGCAGAGGGTCATAGGTTCGAGCCCTATAGCGTCCATTTTTTATCTGTCGAAGAGTTCATTAGAACTTCGTATGATACGCCAACGTGGCTCAATTGGCAGAGCAGCTGACTTGTAATCAGCAGGTTATCGGTTCGAGTCCGATCGTTGGCTTATGGGGGAATTCCCGAGTGGCCAAAGGGGACAGACTGTAAATCTGCTGGCTATGCCTTCGGTGGTTCGAATCCACCTTCCCCCACTCAATAATCTAATAGCTAAGCTATAGGTTATCAATATCGCGGGGTAGAGCAGTTGGTAGCTCGTCGGGCTCATAACCCGAAGGTCGGAGGTTCAAGTCCTCCCTCCGCAACTAAGAAAAGTCGCTTAAACACTGAGTTTGAGCGATTTTTTGTTATTGTAAAAATCGTCCCCATTTGTGGTAAAGACGTATCTGATCATGAAATGCTTTCGTGGGTAGCTGAGAGAGAGCGGAAGCGCGGTCATATATAGAATATATTAGAGTATATATGGATGCATCAGGTCTTGACAAGCAACAGGTCTTTTGTTTTAATGAACAAAGAATATTTTGGACTTATATAAGGAGATAAAACGATGCATTCTGGTTTAACATTAGAAAAACGAATTGCGGCAGAGCTCGCCAGCTATGATGGAATGATGGGCATATATCTGGATGATTTAAAGGGAAATGTAGTTGCGATTCATGAAGATGAGCCCTTTGAGACAGCAAGTACGATCAAGACGTATATATTGGCGGCGTTATATGAGCAGGTTGAGGAAGGAACGCTTTCATTAGAAGATTCATTGATATATAAGAAAGAGCATTTTGTAGAAGGCAGTGGTGTTTTTCGGGAGCTAAGCTATGGAGCTACGTTGACTGTCCGCGATGTTGCAAGATTGATGATGGTCATTAGCGATAATATTGCGACAAATATGATGATTGATTACATAGGATTGGATCAAATCAATGCCTGCATTCAGCGTTTGGGCTGTTTCGATACAATTTTGCATAATCCGATTGATTTTGAACGCTATGAGCGATTAGGTACCTCTACGCCTAAGGATTATGCGAGTCTATTTACTCGTTTGGCAAGGCGGGAGCTCATCAGCCATAGGGCGAGTGAGGAGATGATTGCAATTCTGAAACGGCAGCATTATAATTGTATGATTACCAGAGATTTTCCGCCCTATTTTCTTGACTGCGAGGATACGGGAGAGGAGGAGCTGATTTATGTAGCTTCTAAAAGCGGCTGCATGGACGCCTGTCGTAATGATGGCGGTATTGTGCATACGCCTTATGGCGATTATGTGATTGTGATGATGCATAAAAACTTTTCAGATTCGATCTATCATGACGAGCATCCGGCTTATGTTTTTGGCGCGAAGGTTAGCCGTATGATTTTAGATCAATATTTAGCGCTGGAGGGAAGGTTACGCCTTTAAGACAGAGCTATTGCTTTTTGGGATTTTTTTGTTATAATTTTAAACTGATGGAGATAAATTGACATCAAGTTTGGGTAAGAAATGGAGATTGACATGTTTCGGATTATTCATAAAGAGGTTTTAAATCCAACCGTAACGAAAATGGAGATAGAGGCTCCTCTAATTGCTAAAAAAGCGCAGCCGGGACAATTTATTATCCTGCGCGTGGATGAAAAGGGAGAAAGGATTCCGCTGACGATTGCAGATTATGACCGGCAAAAGGGAACGATTACGATTATTTTTCAGATTGTGGGAGCTACCACGGAGCGGCTCAATCACTTAAATGAGGGAGATGCCCTGCAGGATTTTGTCGGCCCGCTTGGAAAAGCCACAGAAACAGAGGGACTGAAAAAGGTTGCGGTTATCGGCGGAGGCGTAGGCTGCGCGATTGCGTATCCGGTTGCGAAGAAGCTGCACGAGGAAGGCGCCGAGGTGCACAGTGTAATCGGATTTCGCAGTCAGGATTTAGTGATTTTAGAAAGGGAATTTGCAGGTGTCAGTGATGAGCTGCGTATCTGTACCGATGATGGATCTTACGGCAGCAAGGGGCTTGTAACAGATGCTTTAAAAGAGCTGATAGCGGCAGGAAATGTATATGACGAGGTGATTGCCATCGGGCCTCTGATTATGATGAAGTTTATTTGCCAGCTGACAAAGGAGTATGGGATTAAAACAGTCGTTTCTATGAACCCGATCATGATCGACGGAACCGGTATGTGCGGCGGCTGCCGCCTGACAGTAGGAGGAAAAACACAGTTTGCATGCGTGGATGGACCGGATTTTGATGGGCATGAAGTAGATTTTGATGAGGCAATGGCGCGTGCGGCTATGTATAAGCCTTTTGAGAAAAAGGCGCATGAAGAGGCTTGTCATCTTTTTAAGCAGGCAGAGTAAAGCGGAGGCATCAGGAGTAAAATGGCAGATATGAAAATAGAACGGCAGGAAATGCCGGTACAGGATCCGCAGATCCGTTCTGGAAATTTTGAGGAGGTAGCACAGGGCTATACGAAGGAGCAGGCACTTAAGGAAGCCAGCAGATGCCTGCATTGTAAAAATAAGCCGTGTGTGGGGAGCTGCCCGGTGGCAATTGATATTCCGGAGTTCATTCAGAAGATTACAGAAGAGGATTTTGAAGGGGCGTATCAGATCATTCAGAGATCCAGTTCACTGCCGGCTGTGTGCGGCCGTGTGTGCCCGCAGGAGGTGCAGTGCGAGAGCCGCTGTGTGCGCGGCATTAAAGGAGAGCCCGTTGCGATCGGCCGGCTGGAGCGTTTTGTGGCCGATTGGCATAATGCAAACAGCAAAGAGACACCACAGCGCGTGCAAGGAAATGGTCACAGGATAGCCGTGATTGGTTCCGGCCCTGCCGGCCTTAGCTGTGCCGGAGATTTGGCGAAAAAAGGATATGAGGGGACGGTATTTGAGGCTCTGCATGTGGCAGGGGGCGTGCTGATGTACGGGATCCCGGAATTTCGCTTGCCGAAGACGATTGTGCAGCGGGAGATTGAGACGCTGAAGGCGCTTGGAGTCAAGATTGAAACCAATATGGTGATTGGCAGGGTGATGACGGTGGATGAGCTGCTGGAGGAGTTTGAGGCCGTGTTTATTGGGTCGGGCGCAGGGCTGCCGCGTTTTATGAATATCCCCGGCGAGGCGCTGAATGGCGTATATTCGGCGAATGAATTTTTGACGCGTACTAATTTGATGAAGGCGTATCGCAGTGATAGCCAGACGCCGATCCAGAGGGCGCGCAAGGTCGCGGTTGTAGGCGGCGGCAATGTGGCGATGGATGCGGCGCGCTGCGCCAAAAGGCTCGGGGCTGAAGAGGTGTCGATTGTGTATCGCAGATCGGAGACGGAGCTCCCGGCAAGGCGCGAGGAGGTGGAGCATGCGAAGGAGGAGGGGATCCAGTTTTGCATGCTGAGCAATCCGGTGCGTATTTTGAATGATGGACAGGGCTTTGTAGGCGGTATCGAGTGTATCCGCATGGAGCTGGGAGAGCCGGATGCATCCGGGCGGAGAAGGCCGGTGGAGAAAGAAGGGTCGGAGTTTGTACTGGATGCCGACTGTGTGATTATGGCTATTGGTACATCGCCGAATCCGCTGATTAAGCTTACAACGGACGGCCTGGAAACGCAGAAGTGGGGCGGAATTGTGGCAGAGGAGAGTACGGGACAGACATCAAGGCAGGGCGTGTTTGCCGGGGGCGATGCTGTGACAGGAGCGGCCACTGTGATTTTGGCTATGGGAGCTGGCAAGGCGGCGGCAAAGGCGATTGATGAATATATTCAAAATAAGTAGGAGGGAGGGGTGCTTAAGGCACCTCTTCTTTGCTGGGAGAAGAAAATGAAGACAGCAGTTTTGGTTGTCAGCTTTGGGACTATGCAGGAAGCAGCATGGGATAAGACGATTGGGCTCATGGAGGAGGAGATCCGGCAGGAATGGCAGGGGCGCTGTGATGTGTTTACTGCATATACCAGCCGCAGGGTGGTTGAATATTGGCGCGCGCAGGAAAGGAGTCTGCTCGATGAAGAGGAGGCGTTTGTCCTGTTGCGCAATCTAGGCTACGAGGCGGTGGTGGCGCTGCCGACTCATTTGGCGGCCGGGCAGGAGTTTACGAAGCTAAAACAGAAAGCGGAGCAGTATGAGGCGTGCTTTAAAAGGCTGATACTGGGCGTTCCAATCTTGGAGAAGGCTGTCTATAGGGAAAGGCTGGCAAAGGCGTTAAAAGATGAAATTATAGTTAGAGAGCAAGAGGCATTGGTGCTGATGGCGCATGGAGTACGCAAAGGGGATCAGCAGGTTTATCATCAGCTGCAGCGCGTGCTGAATGCGGACGGCAAAGAGCGTGTGATCGTGGTAGCGATGGAGAATAAAGAATTAGAGCCGATGGAGGGGGTCACAGTCCATAATCTGGTGCTGGCGCCGCTGCTTTTGACGGCAGGAAAGCATGTGACGCAGGATATGTGCGGCGCAGGAACCGGAAGCTGGCAGGGCTTTTTAGAATCGAAGGGATATGCTGTGCGGACGGTAAAGAAGGGACTGGCGGAATATCCGAAAGTGAGAGAGGTATATAAGCAGCAGCTAAGGGAGCTGTGCACATCCATATGAGAAAGGATAAAAATGCTTCAAGAGAAACTTTAATTCTTTTCTCTGCATAGAGTTTGTAGTATAATAAGCGCAGCCAGATATATTTTGGCTATTCAAGCGCTTGTGCTGCGCAAAGGCGGCAAGGCAATTTAGGCTAATCAAGTCCCTGAGCCGCCTTATGAGTTTGGCGTAAAACGCCAAACTCCGATATCGTCATGGTATCATATAGACATAAAATGATCGCAAGAATCCCGGAGGGATTTCTTGCCAGGTTCAGCGAAGAATGAGCTGAACTTGTATAATAAGGAGAAGTAGATGGAAAATCAGAGGATTAAGAAGGCAGGCAGGCTAAATGTGAAGCTGCTGGAGAGCCGAAAGGCATTGGGAGAGCTGGCGGCAGCGGAGGCTACCGAGGCGCTGAAGGCTGTGATCAGAGAGAAGGGAAGCTGTCATGTGATCTTTGCAGCAGCACCTTCACAGAATGAGTTTCTAGCAGCGCTGTGCGCGAGTGATGTCGACTGGACAAAGGTATATGCGTATCATATGGATGAATATATCGGACTTGCGGCAGATGCACCGCAGGGGTTTGGGAACTTTTTGCGCCGGAGTATTTTTGAGCGCGTTCCTTTTGCGGGGGTAGAATATTTGAATGGCGGAGCGGCAGATGTGGAGCAGGAGTTGCAGCGCTATGCAGCGCTTTTACAGGAGAATCCGGCCGATATTGTGTTTATGGGAATCGGAGAAAATGGTCATATTGCCTTTAATGATCCGCATGTGGCGCATTTTGATGATGTCGACTTAGTGAAAAAGGTTGCGCTCGATGAGCGATGCCGTCAGCAGCAGGTTAATGACGGATGCTTTGAAAAGCTGGAAGAGGTGCCTACCCATGCGCTTACCTTAACAATTCCGGCATTGATGCAGGCAAAGCAGGTGTTTTGTATGGTGCCAGCGGCCACAAAGGCAGAGGCTGTCGGCAAAACGGTGATGGGAGAAATTCGCGAACAGGTGCCGGCGAGTATTTTGCGACTGCACCTGAATGCTAATTTGTATGTGGATCCAGACAGCGGCAAGGAGCTGCTGACGGCCGGATGGTTATAAAAAGATAGAAGCTTAAAACGGAGGAAATCATGGCACTGGTAGTAGATCAATTATGTAAAACATTTGGGACAAAGGTGGCGGTGGATCATCTGAGCTTTCAGATGGAACGGCCGGGTATATTTGGCCTGATTGGCACCAACGGCGCGGGTAAGACAACCACGATTCGCATGATTCTTGGGATCATGCATGCGGATCAGGGGAGCGCTTCCTGGAATGGGACCGCCATTAGCAGAGATACGCTGAGCTTTGGCTATATGCCGGAGGAACGCGGCATCTATATGAAGAATAAGGTGATGGAGCAGCTGGTTTATTTTGGAATGCTGCGAGGGATGAACCGGACAGATGCCAGAGAGTCTGCGCTGAAATACTTAGAGCGTTTAGGGATGATGGAATATAAGGATATGCTGGTAGAAAAGCTTTCAAAAGGCAATCAGCAGAAGATCCAGCTGATTGCTACGCTGGTGCATAATCCGGAGCTGATCTTTCTCGATGAACCCTTCAGCGGCCTAGATCCGGTCAACACAGAGGTTTTGCGGGGACTTTTAGAGGATTTGATTGAGGAAAAGCGCTACATTGTGATGAGCAGCCATCAGATGGGAACGGTAGAGGAATACTGCGAAAATGTTTTGATTCTGCATCACGGGCAGACAAAGCTGCTGGGCAACCTGCGCGAGATTAAGCGCGGCTATGGGCATACCAACTTAATTGTAAGCTGTGATACAGATGTGGATGAAACGGCTAAGGGTCTGGGGCTGGAGATTTTAGAGAAGCGAGCGAATGAAACAGAGTACAGGATCCAGGGAGACGATATGGCCAATGCGTTGCTTTCACACATGGTTTCACAGGGATTTTATCCCACCAAGTTTGAGATTCGGGAGCCATCGCTGAATGAGATTTTTATTGAGAAAGTAGGAGAGGTTTTACAATGAGGCAGATTTGGACAGTATTCTTATATACACTCAAGGATGCAGTGCGTAAAAAAGCATTCAAAATATCGACGATTTTGCTGATGGTCGTGGTATTAGGAGGGTGCCTGATTCTGAAATTTACGGGAAGCGATTCCGGGGATGAGCCAGAAAAAGCTCCGGAGGCTGCAGTGCAGGAGGAAACACAGGAGGAAGTGGCACTGGAAGGGCGCTGCTATTATATCGATGTACAAAATGCCATTCCCGGCGGCATGCAGGCGCTGCAGGAAGCAATGCCGGAGATTGCTTTTGAACAGGGAGATGTTTCCAAAACGGAAGCCTATCATCAGGAGATTGCAGAAGACGCAGAGCTTTCTATGATTCTGATCGTGCCGGCGGAAAAGGCAAATGAGCCGCCAACGGTATCGATCATGACAAAGGATTTTATGTCCGGAGTATCCGGCAATCAGGCGGGAGATATCCTGACGCGTCAGTACATTGCCAATCAGCTGCAGGAGCAGGGCATTAAAAGCGAGTCAGTGGAGGCTCTCTTAAATGTGCAGCTGCCGGTGACCAGCGGCATTGCCGGCGAGATGGATTTATCCGGCTATATACTGGGAATTGTCATCACCATGCTGATTTTCTTTGCCATTTATTATTACGGATACGGCGTATCGATGTCAATTGCAACCGAGAAGACATCAAGAGTCATGGAAACATTAGTCGTATCGGCAAAGCCTTCTCGGATTTTGGTCGGAAAATGTCTGGCCATGGGCGTGCTGGGCCTGCTGCAGTTCGGCGGGATCATCGCCTTTGCTGCCATTTGCTATCATTATCTGGTGCCGGCTGACTATCTGATTATGGGCATGCCGATGTCGCTTTCCTGCTTTACACTGGAGAGAGCGATTATTATCCTCACGTATTTTGTTTTGGGATATACGCTGTATGCAGTCATGAATGCGGTATGCGGTGCATCCGTCAGCAAAATCGAGGATCTTAATTCGGCTATGATGCCGGTAATGCTGATTGCCATGATTTCATTCTATATTGGGTATTTTGCTGCTATCTCAGGATCAGGAGCAGATTCTATGCTGCAGAAGGTTGCCATATATATTCCCTTCTGTTCGCCGTTTATTGTCCCCTTTAAGATCCTGAACGGCGATGTGCCTGCCATGGATATTTTGCTTTCCATTGCGGCGCTGCTGGTAGCGATCGTGGCGATCGCAGCGGTTTCGATCCGCATTTATACGGCCTCGGTTTTGCATTATGGAAACCGGTTAAAACTCAAGGATATGTTTAGGATGAAGGTATGACAAACGAGCAGGTATTAACAATATTACGAGAGCCCAATGGTTCAGAGAAGCTCATGGCGAAGGCAGAAGAGGCCTTCGCCCCTTCTCTTTCCCTGCTGGCGCAGGAAGAAGCTGCTGCGGCAGCTTTTTTGGTACGGATTGCCAAACAGAAAAAATACCGGCAGGAGATTAACGAGTGGCTGGGTGACCGAAGTCTGCTCTACCGGCTGCTGCAGAGCGAGGACGCCAAGATGCGAAAAAACATTGCCAGACTCATGGGAAGACTCCTGGTGGTGAAAGATGCCAGACCGCTGATGATCGCACTGGAGCATGAACCCAAACGTCTGGCCAGACCCTCGATGATCTTGGCGCTTGGCGCGTTGAAAACGCCGCAGGCAGTTCAGTTTTTGAGCCGATATGAGGTGGAACCGGCTAAGGAGCCGGCAGAAGAAAAGCATGAAAGGGAGGAGCGGGAGGCCTTGGAAAAGGCGCTTTCGGGTGTTCAAAGAGGACCCGCGCATACCTTTGAGGATTTTTCGGAGCCGGCGGTGTTGGAGCTGCGGTGCGCGCGCGGGCTTGAGAAGAGACTGGCGGAGGAGCTAAGGAATGTGCGCCGCGTATTTCCGGGCGGCGTGACAGTGGAGGTAGCTTCCTGGAAGGCACTGCAGAAATCACGTTTGTGGAGAGAGGCGCTGCTTCCGCTGGCTGCAGGGACAGCGCGTCGTGCGGAGGCGATTGCAGAGGCAGCGGCTCAGAAGATGACCGCAGCGCTGCAGGCAGTGTATGGCGGAGAGGCTCCCTATGCGTTTCGCGTGGAGATTGCGGGCAGAGCGAATCCGAAGGCAGAGGTTTCTCGGGCGGATCTGGCAAAGGCGACCGCGCAGGCCGTTGTGAAGGCTGGCGGCGGCATGCTGGTCAATGCGCCGGCAAACTATGAAGCGGAGCTTAGGGTAGAGCCGCACAGCAAAAACCAGGAGCTGGTAAACCTGTATCTAAAATTATTTTTGCCTCCTGATCAGCGCTTTGCATACCGAAAGGGGACGATTCCGGCATCGATTCATCCGGCCAATGCGGCTGGAGTAATGCGGCTGGCAGGTGCTTATTTAAAGCCGGGCGCGGTCGTGCTGGATCCCTGCTGCGGAAGCGGTACGCTGCTGATTGAGCGGGCCATTTATGGAAAGGCGCAGGACAAGGCCTGCGAGCGCCTTGTTGGCGTAGATATCTATGGCAAGGCTCTGAAAATTGCCGAAGAAAACATAAAAGCGGCGCGCCTGGGAAGGCAGACGGCCGTGCGTCTTGTGAAGAGTGATTTTTTGGAATGGGATATGAAGGAACCCGTGGATGAGGTCATTGCCAATCTGCCGTTTGGCAACCGAGTGGGGAGCCACAGGGAGAACCTGCGCTTATATCAGGGATTGGCAGAAAAGCTGCCATGCTGGATCAAGCCCGGCGGCATTGCCATACTGTATACGATGGAAGGCCGGCTGCTGGACCGCTGCCTGGCCGATCAGCCCCGCCTTCAGGTTCTGGAGCGCAGCCGGGTCGAAGCAGGCGGCTTGGAGCCAAAGGTGTTTATCATCAGAGTTTTATAAATCGCGTATTAGGAGGAGTCTACATGCGTACCAGCGGTATTTTGCTGCCGATCACAGCGCTTCCGTCCCCTTATGGGATCGGAACGATGGGGCGCAGCGCCTATGAGTTTATCGATTTTCTGGCAGAGAGCGGCCAAACCTATTGGCAGATTTTGCCGCTAGGGCCAACAGGGTACGGCGATTCGCCGTATCAGTCCTTCTCCACCTTTGCCGGCAATCCCTATTTGATCGATTTGGAGCAGTTAATAGAGGAAGGGCTGCTTACGGAGGAGGAGTGTGAGCAGTTTATCTACGGAGAAGATCCGCAGCAGATCGATTATGGGCGTTTATATGGCTGCCGTCTGCGAGTGCTGCATATCGCATTTATGCGCGCACGGCGCGAAGAGGACGACGCATATCGGGCTTATCTGCAGCAGAATGCAGATTGGCTGCCAGATTATGCACTATTTAGAGCCGTCAAGGATCATTTTGCAGGTCAGTTCTGGCAGGAATGGGAGGACGATATCCGGCTGAGAACAGCGGAAGGGCTGGAAAAGTACCGGGCGCTCTTAAAAGAAGAAATCCAGTTTTATTGTTTTTTGGAATATACATTTTTTAAACAATATAAAAAGCTAAAAGCATACGCCAATGAAAAAGGCATTCAGATTTTAGGGGATCTTCCGATCTATGTGGCGATTGACAGCGCGGATGCGTGGGCACAGCCAGAGCTTTTTTATTTCGATGAGGAGATGGTGCCGATTAAGGTAGCCGGAGTGCCGCCGGATGCATTTTCAGAGACAGGGCAGCTATGGGGCAATCCGCTGTATGACTGGGCGGCGCATAAAAAGACGGGGTATCGTTGGTGGATCCGCCGGGTGCAGCACAGTATGGCGCTGTATGATAGAATCCGAATCGATCATTTCCGCGGTTTTGATGAGTATTATGCCATTCCTTACGGAGAGGAGACGGCGCTGACGGGAGCCTGGGAAAAGGGTCCGGGCTATGAGCTGTTTGCTGCTTTGCAGCAGGCGCTCGGCGAAATTCCGATTGTAGCGGAGGATCTGGGCGTGCTGACGCCGAGTGTGTATGCGCTTCTGGAGCAGACAGGATATCCGGGGATGAAGGTGCTGCAGTTTGCCTTTGAAGGCGGAGCGATGAATGATTATCTGCCGTATCGGCATGGCCAAAATAGTGTGGTCTATACGGGAACACATGATAATGATACGCTGATGGGCTGGCAGGCGCATATGCATCCTGGCCTGAAAGAGCATATTATGGACTTTTTGGGTATGAAGGAGGAAGCGGATTGGAATCAGACGCTGATTCGGACGGCGCTGATGAGCCGGGCGGATACGGCGATTATACCGCTGCAGGATTATTTGGAACTGGGAAGCGAGGCGCGCATTAACGAACCGGCGACGCTGGGGAGCAACTGGCGCTGGCGGCTGAGCGCGGATTGGCAGGAGCAGTATCCGGATTTAGCATGTCGGATCCGGCATATGACAGAGCTGTATGGACGGTGCTAGCAATAAAAAAGAAGGTTACATGAAGGGAAAGATCCCATCATGTAACCTTTTTTTATAAAAAGTCTGCACATCGTATCGTGTATCAGCCGCCGGTATTCTCGCCGTTAGGGCTGGAGCTGTTGCTGCCAGAATTGTTTCCGCTGTTATTGCTCGAAGAGGATTGATTGCCGCCGGGACGAGAAGAATTGTTGTTAGGCGGCAGGATGGAAGATTCCTGCGTCTTCTCATTGTGAATGTCACACTCTACGCCCTTATAAGGATTGATGCCGATATTGCTGGAGTTATTGTTGCTGGGGGTCGTGTTGGCAGAGCCATATACACAGTAATCGTGATCGGCAATTTTGGCGAGGTTAGCTTCACCGATTTCGGCAATTTCATCTGCATTTCGAGTAATAAAAACACTGGTTTTGGTAGACGGACAGTATTTATTCGCCAGTTTGCCGCTTTCAGAGCAGATCGTGACCTCTACATGCCGGTCACAGTACTGAGTCGGTTCATTTCCGATTTCACACCAGTCAGTCGTGACGCGATTACCACGCGCATCCTGAGAGCAGAGCGAGGTAGCGATTTTACCGCTGTCCTTACACAGCGTTACGGTAGTGAGTCCCTCGGGACGGACAAAATCGGTATACTCAAGCGGCTGGTGGATGGCGCTCATAACAGCGGTCCACAGCGTCTTGTGAGCGCCGGAATCAAGCATATAGGAGCCGTCAGGATCCAGACTGTAAGCGCCGAGACTGTTATAATACTGTTGCGGATATTTGACATAATCAAAGCCGGCCATGACCGTACAGGTATAATAAGGCGTATATCCGACAAAAGCAAAGTCATTAGAATCAGAGGTAGTACCCGTCTTTCCGGCGATGGGCATGGAAGGATCAAAATTACAGGCCGTTCCCGTACCGGAGGTAATTACGTCGCGCATCATATCTGTCAGCATAAAGGCTGTTGTTTCTTTAATGACACGGCGCGTTTCGGGAGAACGCTCAAACAGAAGATTTCCTTTGCGGTCGGTGATTTTGGTGTACAGTGTGGGTTCGATGTACTGTCCGCCATTGGCAATGGTGGCATAGGCGCCGCAAAGCTCGATATTGGTTACGCTGCCGGAGCCAAGGCACAGGGAGCCGACCATATCGGTGTTGCCATTTTCATCAGGCGTTTCACGAAGTGTGCTGATGCCAAAATTCTTTACGTACTGGAAGTTGACATCCACACCCACATCGCGCATGGCGCGAGCCGTGACGATGTTCATGGAATCACGGATGCCTTCGCGGATCGTACTAAAACCATAGTAGTAATCGCCCCACCAGTTATTGGGCGACCAGTCGCCCCAATACATGGGAGCGTCATCCTCGGAGCTGCCGGGACTCATACCGCCGACATCAAGAGCGGCCGCATAGCTGGCTAAAACTTTGAAGGTAGAGCCGGGCTGTCTTGTGGAGTCGATAGCACGGTTGACACCGAGGTTGGCCTGCTTTTCACCGCGGCCGCCGGCCAGAGCGACGACATGCCCTGTGGATTGCTCAATAACGGTCATGGAATACTGCGGCTCCTCTGTGATGGTAGTGCTCTCTACATAATGCACTCCCTCCACCATATCTTCGGTAATATACTGAGCCCTGAACTCATTTGCCGCTGCGCGGGCCTGATCCGGAGAATAAAAAAGTCCATAGGTGCCGAAGTTATCGGTAATATTGGGGTCCTTTTGATCATAGAGCGTCAGGCGGTAGTCCAGCTGGTAGTAGGTATATTCTTGAAAGTTGGACGGATCGGAGAAGGCGGCATCAACAATATTTTGAATCCGCGCGTCTTGTGTGATATAAACGGTGAGTCCGCCATAAAATAGAGTGTTAAAGGCTTCTAGCTCTGTGTAGCCAAGCTGCTTTTGGAGATCGGTCTGCACCTGTGAGATTACGCTGTCGACAAAATAGGAATAGAGTACGCTGTCATTGTTATGCTCATAGGTTTCGTTCCAAGCGGCGATGCGGCCAAAGACATCATCAGCCTTGGCTTCGTCATACTCAGCCTGCGTGATGTAGGATTGCTTAAGCATGGCGTCCAGTACTTGGAGCTGCCGCTCGCGGGAATGGTTTTCGTGGTTGATGATGGGATCATAAGAATAAGGGGCGTTAAAGAGGCCGGCAATGAGCGCGCACTCCGCGAGGTTCATTTCGCTGGCGTGCTTGCCGAAATAGCGCTGGGAGGCGGCTTCTACGCCGTAGGCGCTGTTTCCCAAATAGTTGTAATTAAGATAGGATTCTAAGATGAGATTTTTGGTACGCTCTTTGCCGTATTCTTCATTCATTTTGTATTCAAGCTGGAGAGCGAGATACCACTCCTGAATCTTTCGTTTCCATGTCTGATCGGAGGTAAGGACCAGCTTTTTGATCATCTGCTGCGTGAGGGTGCTGCCGCCCTCGGAGGTGCCGCCGGCTTTTAGGTTGGCGATACCGGCACGGAGGATACCTTCCAGATCGATACCGCTATGCTGATAAAAACGCGCATCTTCGATGGCGACAACGGCGTTGAGAAGATGCTGAGGCATTTCGTCGATAGAAATGGAGGTTCGCTGCTCGGCAGTCTGGATATCGGTGATTTTAGTGCCGTTTTGATCTACGATGGTGGAGGTCTGGCGATCGATGGTAAGTGAATTTAAAGAGACCTCGGGAACGCCGTCGAGCATGCCCATGAAGGTGCCGAGAAGGATGCCGGCTACGGCGAAGGTAGCGATGAGTACGGCAACGCAAATGACGCGGAGGCCGTACAGCCAAATACGGGAATAAAGCTTTTCATGATAATTGCCCTTGGCAATCTGTTTATTTTGGTTTTTCTGTTTGCTATAATCCATAAAGTTCTCCTTTTATTATATATCCATAACCATCTGGATTGTGTTTATTCATTATAGCAAGAAATCCCTACGGGATTCTTGCGGGATAAGCGCAGCATAATTGCTTGATTAGATGAAATATATCTATACTATGACGATATCGGAGTTTGCTGCTTCGCAGCAAACTCATAAGGCGGCAAAAGTTCGGCTCGTACCTCACCGAACTTAGCAAGAATCCCTACGGGATTCTTGCGGAATAAGCGCAGCATAAGCACTTGATTAGCCGAAATATATCTAGCTGCGCTTATTATATCATAGCGGCACGGGGATTTTCAAGCCAAATAGGAAAGCTAAGGAGGCCGACAGGCCGAAGCATATAAAATATAGAAAAGAGGAAAAGATGAAAAGAAAACGGAAAATAAAATGGATTTTTCTGATTCTGCTAGTATTGATAGGATTTTTTACAGTGCAAACGGTGAGTAAGATGCATCCGATTTTAAAGGCAATGGCAAAGATGAAGGCAGAAGCGCTTGCCACGGATATTCTGGCGGATACGATGCGGGATGTGCTGGAGGAGAGCGGTATAAAAAGCGAGGATCTGATCCATTATTATTATACGCCTGCAGGCGAAGCATTTGCCTATTCGGTTGATACGGTCACAATTGAGCGCCTGGCGGCGCTTGCCAATGCGAGAATGGGAGAATATCTGGAGCAAAAGAATGACTTTGTGTTAGACATTCCGATGGGACAATTAACGCATAATCCGCTGCTTGCAGCGCTCGGGCCGGACATTCCGATCCATGTACGCGTAGTCGGAAATCCGGGGGTAGACTATGGGCGCAGCTTTGAGTCAGTTGGCATCAATGAAATCAATCATCGGATCTGGATTAAAATGGAAGTGGTGATCCAGGTGGCAACTCCGCTTTTAACAGATGTACTAAACGCCAATATGGAGTTCACCCTTGTAGACCAAACCACATCTGGCAAGGTTCCGCTTACCTATATGGGACTTGATAAGGACTCCTAGATTCAGTATAATAAACATAGTATGAGTTTAACTGTGTTAAACTCATACTATGTTCCAAGTTTGCTTTCAGCAAACTTGAGACCAAGATGGGTTTACGTTTAAAATGGAGGAAATTTTGGTGAAGTACAAAACCGTTTGGGAACATGGTATAGACGAACATATTGAAAAAAAGTCTCGTTTTATCGGGCAGGCATGGCCGGTCCGCACAGAAGAAGAGGCCAGAGAAATCATCGAGCAAACGCGTAAAGAATACTGGAATGCCAGCCATAATGTGTTTGCCTATCGGACCGGAGACATTCAGCGCTTTACCGATGACGGAGAGCCATCCGGCACAGCCGGAAAACCGATGCTGGATGTGCTGCTGGGACGTGAACTGCAAAATGTTTTAGTCATTGTGACGAGGTATTTCGGTGGAACGCTGCTCGGCACCGGCGGACTTGTGAGGGCATACACCAAGGGAGCGCAGATTGCTGTAGATGCCGCCGGCATCATTGAGAAGGCTGTTTATTACCGGTATGAGATTCCGATGGAGTATACCTGGCTCGGCAAGATGCAGTATGTGATGAATCAAGAGAAATTTCCTGTTTTAGATATTGAATATACCGATCAGGTTACCATGAGAATGTTAATTGAGCATGATCAGAATGCAAAATTTTTGCAAACGGTAACGGAGGCCGGCGAAGGAAAGCTAGCGCCGGTAAAGGAAGAGGCCGTGTGGGCGGCAAAAAGGGGTGGGACGTTTGTCTTCTTCGAGGAGACAGTGAGTGAAACATAAGGAGCAAAAGCCGCGTTATGGGTATTTGATTTTCTTGTTTTTAACGTGCTTTTTTCTGATTTTGTAAGTTGAGCATCCATGATAGCTGTAAACTTAACGGAGATTTTCTCTGTTAAATTTGCGGGCAAAGCCCTGATATAACGTGCAAAAATGAAAAAAGGTACGTTAAATGCCATGGCAGAAAGAAATGGCAACGTGGACACGGTATTCCAAAAGTCAGTCAACTTTCCTATTGACAATTTTCGACCTTCGTTATATGATTGTAAAAACCATTTGAGGTGGAGAAAATGTTTCGAGGAAAACAGCGTAAGCATATTGCATGGATGGATAAAAAACGAACGTGAACATATAGGATAGCCATCCCTTCCGGAAGGAAGGAGTGGCTATCTTTTTGTGTGTAAGAAAGGGAGGAGACAATGTTTGAACTGCTAAACAATACAGTACTTGAGCCGGAATTTTCTGATCAGGGAGTGGATTGCTACCGGTTAAGCGGAAAGCAAATGCTGAATCAGTATTATATCGTTTCGGAGGAGGGAACGCGCAAGCTTTTGAATCAGCCGGAGGTTGTGGGCTATGAGGTATATCAATGTCTCTTAAATGCGACAACGCGGATGATGCAGCACTTTCATGAAAAGGGGATGGTGAGTTCAGCCAATATCCTTTCTATTTTGAGAGGCGCGCTGAACTATCCGATGGAAGAAAGCTGCTATCGCAGCGGTATCTGCGTGCATGATATCAGCTTCCTTTCTAGCGAAAGGGTATTTGAGGAGGATGAGATCGCCGGACTCGAAATTAAATACAGCAAGCTGGCGGCGGTGCCGGACAGCACGCTCCTGATCGGAGATATCATTGCAACGGGCGATACGCTTGTGCACTGTCTGCATTATGTGATGGACTATTATAAAAAACATCATGTGAGCCTGCGCAACATCATTGCCTTTACAATTGGGGGCAACACAGGCATCGAGATTATGGAGAAGCTTACGAAGGAGATTCGAAAGTTCTGGCCGGAGTTTGAAGGCTTTATCTGTGTTTATTATGAAGGCATTTTTAATACATATAAAGACAAGGGAGTTTCCGGCATCAACCTGCCGTATGTGGATTTCTACTGGAAGGATGGCGTTGTAGCACCGGCGTATCGCCGTCAGACGCTGCAGACAAGAAATACGCTTTTTGAAAAATGCATCATTTATGACGGAGGCGCCAGGCGGTATGAGATACAGGATCATATTCATGAGGTGCTAGAATACTGGGAGGGTATTTTAGCGCGTGCAGATCAGATTGATCTGAAGGCACTGACCGATGAAAAGCTGGGATATCAGACGCCGATTGATTTTGCAGAGTGGAAGCGGCTGAATCATTATGAAAAGCTGGCTGATGCAGAGCTGAAAGCGCTTTATCAGCAGGAACAGGCCTATTTAACAGGGCTGACAGGAGTAAGCGTACGAGAGATCGCTGAGCAGCGCATTGCGGAGTTTACAGCAGCGCTTAAGCAATATATTCTATAATTAAAAGAGGGGATAGATTGAAAAATAAGCTTGATAGCTTATTTTCAATCGGCTATTTGTGCCGGAGCGTCACAAATAAGCTGGGATGGCATACCCCGTCGCATACGCTTCGGAATGGAGGAATAAGATGAAGAACAACAAGCAAACAGTCGATGTAGATTATGCAGCATCCGCCGTGCCGCAGAGCGGACGCAGAAGCCTGATCACTATGTTTATGATCATGCTGGGTTTTACCTTTTTCTCAGCCAGCATGTGGGTTGGCCAAGAGCTGGCGGAAGGGCTCGATTTCGGCGGCTTTGTCGGAGCACTGATTGTCGGCGGCATTATCCTGGGCGTATATACCGGGCTGCTGGGCTATGTAGGCGCCAAAACGGGATTAAGCATGGACCTGCTTGCACAGCGTTCATTCGGTACAAAGGGTTCCTATTTATCCTCTGCGATGATCAGCTTTACGCAGATCGGCTGGTTTGGTGTGGGCATTGCCATGTTTGCCATCCCGATTGCTAATCAGCTGCTGGGCGGTAGCGTGGCGGCTGAGTGGATTCTGGTCATTGTGGCAGGCGTATGCATGACGGCCTCGGCCTATTTTGGCATTAAATCACTGACCATCATCAGCTATGTGGCGGTGCCACTGGTAGCGATTCTGGGCACAGTTGCCATGGTGATGGCAATTCAAAAGGGAGAAGGCACCATCATCGATCAATTTGCCGCCTCCAGCGGCTCGCTGAGCGTAATTGGCGGCGCCGGCCTGGTGGTGGGATCGTTTGTCTCAGGCGGTACGGCTACGCCGAACTTTTCGCGGTTTGCCAAATCGGGCAAAGCGGGGCTGGTCACGACGGTGGTTGCATTCTTTATTGGCAATTCGCTGATGTTCTGCTTTGGCGCGGTGTCCTCGATCTTTGTGGGCGGCAATGATATTTTTGACGTGATGATCCGGCTGAATCTTTTCTATCTGGCAGTGCTGGTGCTGGGGCTGAACATCTGGACGACCAATGATAATGCGCTGTATTCGGCGGGCCTTGGCCTGGCCAATATCTTCCATCAGAAGAAGAAGCCGATGGTGCTAATCTCTGGCATTATCGGTACGACTGCTTCGGTGTGGCTGTACTGGAATTTCTGTTCCTGGCTGAATGTGCTGAACTGCACGCTGCCGCCGGTGGGTATCATTCTGGTGCTGGGATATTTTATGCATAAGGATGAGTATGCAGAGGGCGCACAAAACACGAAAGTGGTGGATTGGTTTGCTGTGGCCGGCGTTGTTTTGGGCGCGGTGGTGGCCAATGTGGTAAGCTGGGGCATTGCCTCGCTGAACGGTATGGCGATTGCGGCCATTTGCTATGTCGCCGGCCAGCTGATCATGAAAAAGAAGGCATAAAACCGTTGCATGAAGCGGCATTTAGTGATAAAATATTGCGGTATTGATATTGATAAAAGGGGTTGTTAAGTTATGTCCGGACATTCAAAATTTGCAAATATTAAGCATAAAAAAGAAAAGACCGATGCGCAGCGCGGCAAGATTTTTACCAAGCTGGGGCGCGAGCTGATGGTGGCCATCAAGGAAGGCGGCCCGGATCCCGAGAATAACAGTAAACTGCGGGATGTGATTGCTAAGTGCAAAAGCAACAACATGCCTAACGATACGATTCAGCGCAGTATCAAAAAGGCCTCCGGCGAGGACAGCAGTATTGTGTATGAATCCATTACCTATGAGGGCTATGGTCCCGGCGGTGTGGCCGTGATTGTGGAGTGCCTGACGGAAAATAAGAACCGCACAGCGGCAAATGTGAGGCATGCGTTCTCTAAGAACGGTGGCAATCTGGGCACGACCGGATGCGTGTCGTTCATGTTTGACCAGAAAGGCCAGATCATTGTAGAGCTGCCGGAGGGCATGGACGAGGAAGAGCTGATGATGACGGCGCTGGATGCCGGCGCAGAGGATTTTGAAGCCGAGGACGGCACCTGTGAGATCATCACGGATCCGGCCAGCTTTTCAGAGGTGTATGCGGCGCTGGAGGCGGCCGGCATCGAGATTGCCAGCGGCGAGGTGACGATGCTGCCGCAGACAATGGCAGAGAGCGATGATCCTGCTGTTGCCGAGAGCATGGAGAAGCTGATCGACATGCTGGAGGACGACGATGATGTGCAGAACGTATGGCACAACTGGGAATAATCAGATAGTCAGCAGAGGATCTTTCCGGGGCTTCGGAAAGGTCCTTTTTGTATTGAAGGATAATATTATCTAAAAGTACTTGATTCACGGGCAAAGACAATGCTATCCTAATAGAAAATGAAAGGCATGGAGGGTCCAGATGATTGTTGCACGGGAGTTGACAAAGGTATATAAAATTGCGCAGCCGCAGGAAGGGCGGTTTGGCATGCTGCGCAGCCTGATAAAGCCGCAGTACACAGAAAAGCGCGCAGTGGATGGGATCGACTTTACGATAGAGGACGGCGAGATCGTGGGATACATCGGACAGAACGGCGCGGGAAAATCGACGACTATTAAAATGCTTTCCGGTATTTTAGTGCCAACGAGCGGACAGGTAGAGGTAAGTGGTCTGGTGCCTCACAAAGACCGCAAGCAGCATCTGCGCAATATTGGCGTGGTGTTTGGCCAGAAAACCTCGCTGTGGTGGGATGTGCCAGTGATCGACAGCCTGCGTATTCTGAAAGAAATGTATCAGATAGAGGACCGGCAGTTCAAGCATAATTTGGAGCTTTTTACAGATCTGCTGGAGCTGGGAAGCTTTATTCAGCAGCCGGTGAGGCAGCTTAGCCTAGGGCAGCGGGTCAGGGCCGATTTGGCAGCTGCGCTGCTGCATAATCCGAAGACGCTTTTTCTCGACGAGCCGACCATTGGCGTCGATGTGATTGCGAAGGAGAGGCTGAGAGAGTTCATTCAGGAGGTGAACCATACCCAGGGCGTGACGGTGCTTTTAACGACGCATGATGTGGTGGATATGGAAAAGCTGGTCAAGCGTGTGATTGTGATCCATACGGGGCAGATCATTTATGACGGAGATTTGCAGGGACTGCGCCAGCGATACGGCCAGGAGCGGCGCATGGAGGTTCAGTTTGGCGGGCAGTGCCCGCAGATTGAGCTGCCGGATGTAAAGACAGAGAGGATATCGGACACCCGGCTTGCAGTTACATTTAACCAGCAGCAGCTGAGCGTGAATGAGGTGCTTGCTTATATGCGGCAGACGGAGCAGACGGTAGAGGACATAGTGATACAAAATGCGGATATCGAACAGATTGTGCGGGATATTTATCGGGAGGGCGGCGGTAAAAAATGAGATGCTTCTTGGCCTTTTTGAAAATGGAGCGGCGCTCCAACGGGTTGTATCGCGCAGAATTTCTTTTAAAGCTGCTCTATAGCATGATCGCGATGTACGGCGTGCGGAGCCTGTGGGTGATTTTATATGCACAGGATCCGGCACTGGTGGGGCGGCCGCTGCCGTCGATGATTACGTATGCGATGCTGGCGGTGGCGCTGGATGTGATTTTTTATCCTTCTGCACTTGCCAGTGCGCCGCAGAATTATATTGCGCAGCAGGTGCGGACGGGCCGGATTGATACAGACCTTTTAAAGCCCATGAACCTGCAGCGGCAGCTTTTGCAGCGAAATGCTAGTGCAGCCGTTTTCGGCGCATTGTGGCTGGTACTGCCGGCGGGCCTGTTAGCAGTACTTTTTTTAGGCATGCAGCTGCCGGCATCCTTTTTAAGCAGCGGATTGTTTTTGGTCAGCGGCGTGCTGAGCTATGTGATCCTGTTCTCTCTTAATTTTCTGCTGGGAATGCTATGTTTTGTTACTACGAATATCCAGCAGATCAACATGGCGTATAGCGGGATGATTACGATTTTATCGGGAAAGCTGATTCCAAACTGGTTATATCCGGGATGGATGCAGCAGCTGATCAAAATGCTGCCGTTTCGCTGCATTTTTGAGACGCCGTTAAATATTTATACAGGCGCATATGAGGGCGCTCAGCTTGTTAATGAGCTTTTAGTGCAGGGGATATGGGCCTGCGCGCTGCTGCTGTTGGGGCAGGCGGCATGGGTAAAGCTGCACAGGCATTTAACAGTGCAGGGCGGATGAATCGGAGAGGAGGGGATGCATTTGAGACGGAATATCCATATGTATTTTTCGTTGCTTAAAATGACCATGCGCGGCATTTTACAGTACCGGGTAGATTTTTTGATGAGTCTGGTGAGTGTTGTCGTACTGAATGGAGCCAATATTGTGCAGCTTTCCGTGATTTCATGGAGATTTCACAGGCTGGGGAGCTGGGAGATTGGCGATCTTTTGGTGCTGTATGGGATTTATATGATTTCGTGGAGCATTTTTTCGGTTTTTTTCCGGAAGCTTTTGCGGATTGGCGATGAAATTCTTTCCGGAAGCTTTGATGTGTATTTGCTAAGGCCTGTGAGCCCCTTCCTGCAGCTTGTCGGCGGCGATATCAACTATACAGGGCTGTGCGATACGCTTATGGGAATTGCGCTGCTGGTGACAGGCTTATCGATGTCACAGGTCGTATGGGGAGCGGCGCAGATCCTCTGGTTTCTGATTTTTGTGGTTTCAGGCGGAGTGATCGTAGTGTGTATTCGGTTTATGATCGCCTGCGTAAGCTTTTGGACGCTGAAGGCGGGTGCACTAAACTCAGTTTTTACTCAGATTTATCTGCTTACACAAAAATATCCAATTACGATCTTTGGCACGATATTTAAGGTGCTGGTAACGGGAATCGTGCCGATCGCGTTTTTAAATTTTTACCCCACGGTTTTTCTGATGGGAAAGCCAGATGCTCCCGCGTGGCTTTGTATGCTGTCGCCGGTAGTTGCGCTGCTGCTGAGCGGCATAGCCGCCTGTATGTGGCACCGGGGACTGCGCCGCTACAATAGCAGCGGAGGGTAAGCCAGATGCATGTGATTGTATGCTTAGATGAGCAAAATGGAATGCTGTTTAACGGGAGACGGCAAAGCCGGGACAGAGCTGTGACAGAGGATATAATCAAAATGGCAGGAGGCGCGCTTTGGGCAGCTGAATATGCAAAAGAGCTGTTTGCAGAGGGAGCCGCGCATTTTGATGAGCAGATGCTGGAAAAGGCAGGGGCAGAGGCGTATTGCTTTGTGGAAAAGCAGGCTCTGAGGTCCTATGAGGACAGGATCAGTTCCGTCACGGTGTACCGCTGGCATCGGCGCTACCCGGCAGATCAAAGGCTCGATATTGCACTGGAAGATTGGAGACTGGAGAGTCAGACGGAGCTTGCGGGGTTCTCGCATGAGAGGATCAGCAAAGAGGTGTATCGAAGATGAGATGGAGTAGAAAAAGGCTGTTGATCGGCAGCTTAGCGCTTGGATTTGTGCTTGGTCTTATGGGCTGCATGCAGGCGCCAGCACCAGCAGAGCCGCAGCCGCAGAGCCTGGAGAGGGCCGCGGAGCGGCAAATCCCGGACTATACCGGAGAGCCCTATGTCGTGCTTGCGGAGAACGAGCCGGATTTTTCAGATGAGGAAAAAGTCACGGAGTCCTTTGAAGAGTATGGGGAGCTGGATGCTCTTGCGCGCTGCCGCGCGGCGTATGCTTGCCTGGGAAAGGATCTGATGCCGACGGAGCCGAGAGGGGAGATTGGCTCGGTGAGGCCAAGCGGCTGGCATACGGTGAAATATGATCATGTGGATGGAAAGTATTTGTATAATCGCTGTCATTTGATTGGGTTTCAGCTGGCGGGAGAGAATGCGAATGAGCGCAATCTGATTACGGGGACGCGGTATATGAATACAGAGGGGATGCTGCCGTTTGAGAATATGGTGGCGGATTATATTAAGGAGACGGAAAATCATGTGCTGTACCGGGTAACGCCGGTTTTTGAGGGGGATAACCTGCTGGCCGGCGGCGTGCAGATGGAGGCGTATTCGGTGGAGGATGAGGGCGCGGGCATCTGTTTTAACGTGTATGTGTATAACGTGCAGCCGGGCGTGGAGCTGGACTATGCGACGGGAGAGAGCCGACTGGCGGAGGAAGGGGCTCCGCTGAGTTTGGCAGAAGAGGGGACATACATACTGAACCGCAGTACGAGAAAATTTCATTTGCCGTCATGCGCGTCGGCGCTGGATATAGCGGAGACAAACCGTGAGGAGTACGAGGGCCCGCGCGAGGTGCTGCTAAGGGAGGGGTATGAGCCGTGTAAGCGGTGTAAGCCATAGGGTAATGCATATAAAAAAGGTGCGGCCTCGTATGTGAGGCTGCACCTTTTGAGATTGATGAAAGAAGTTATGCAAAGAAATCCTTGAGCGGCGGCTCATTGCTTGCCGGGACATAAGTAAGCGGATCGTATGCATAGTACCGCGGCAGGACAGAGATCTTTTGTTCAGGGTCAGGGTTTCGGTAATAATGCCACCGTATGCCGTAGAAATGGAATAAATCAGGAGAAATCTTCCAGTACCTACGGGCGCAGTAGGCAAGCATAAAAGCGACCATCTCATCGGATGACTGGAGATCGCGGTAGCCATAGTTTTTGAATAGAAAGGAAGGGCCGCCGCCATTTGTATAGCCTTCGGAATCGGAGTCCTTTTCGTAGCTGATGCCCCAGCGGCAGATGGCGGGATTGATGCAGGAGGGGAATTTCTCATGCTTTTCAATCTCGTTCATCAGTGGCAGTGCATAAAATTTCTTGGCCAAAGGAATAAAGCTGTTGAACCAGGTATGCATCTCATGGACACGCGTCATCAGAGCAGATTTTTTCAGCGTTTCGTAATCGGGTATAGAGATATATACAGATACATATTTGGACCAGTATCGGATCTGATAGGTAAAGCCATTTTTTTGGCAATATGCTTTGAGCTGGTCCTCTTCTACGGTTGTCTTGTTTAAAAGAAGGAATCCTGAATGCTGAACGTCATAGGTACAGGAAAGTGAAATATAAGGAAAAGAAGATGCTGACAGCGACGTGTCGAAGGCATCCGCACGGTAGTGTACTTTATAATTGATCTTGGGACTTCCGTCCATCCACCACAAAATAAAAACATCCTCGAGTTCGTGGATCATGCCGCGAAATCCGGGATATGTATTGCCGGTCATTCCTACCGCCTCCTTATTTGCGATTTTTGGGACTAAGTCCATCTACTATCTTATCAAAAAAGTAAATAAAAGTCTACTCTTTTTTTTTATTTTTGATACAATAATGAAAAAGGCTGCGGCTGGCCTGTTTCACGCGTTGCAAAGGTAAGCGAAAGGAGAAAGAATGAAACCGATTGAAAGAGACGAGCACAAGCACTTACAAGAAAGTTTGGCCATTATTCAGAGCAATATTGAGCGCTACCAGAAAAGGACGGAGGAGGTAAAAAGAGAGACCGAGGAGCTAAACGACAAGATCACACCCCGGGACAGGGAGCTGAACAGCCAGATGTTTATTCAGCTTTCGATTAGCAGCGCCATTTTGGAGCATGTGGAAAATTCGCTTAGAAAAAATAAAGCGGCTGCCGATAAGCCCTATTTTGGGCGGATTGATTATCAGGAAACAAAGAGCGGGCTTGAGGAGAGCCTGTATATTGGTAAAAACGGGATTCAGACGGCGGAGGATGATATCGTAGTCGTGGACTGGCGCGCGCCGGTGGCCACCGTATATTATGAAAATGAAAAGGGGCTGGGAGCCTATCAGGTGCCGGAAGCTGCGCAGGTTGAGATTGATCTGGCCTTAAAAAGGACCTTTGATATTGAGGGCGGACAGCTAAACGGATATTATGACAGCGATATTGCCTCTAACGATCAGCTTTTGGTTAAATATCTGGCTAAGAATAAGGATGTGGTGCTGGGCGATATCATTGCGACGATTCAAAAGGAACAGAATCAGATTATCCGCGATACGCCGTTTAAGAGCATGATTGTACAGGGCGTAGCCGGGAGCGGCAAGACAACGGTTGCGATGCACCGTATTTCTCATATTTTGTATAACTATGAAAAAAGGTATGCGCCGGAGGATTTCTGCATTATTGGCAGCAATGATATGCTGCTGTCATACATTACCAGCGGACTGCCAGAGCTGGACGTCCGCAATGTGAAGCAGCGCCGGATGGATGAATTTCTGCGGGATCAGCTATACGAGGACTGGAAGAAAAAATACAGGCTCATTCCGGCTCTGCCGGAGCACTCTTGGAAATGCCGCATGCACTATGTGCTGGTGCTGGACCAATATCTGCGGCAGGTGTGGCATAAGCTTCTGAAGCCGCGCAGTGTGCGCGATCCGGAGCTGGGGGAGATTTTGAGCCGTGAGCAGATGTATGAGCTGCTGCACTACCGGCGCGACTGGTCGCTGCAGCGCGTAGAGGTGCTGCTGAATGAGACAATTCAGCGTCGGATTCGTTTTTTGACGGATTATACGACCGATGATGATGAATATCAGTATTGGCGCGCGCTGCGCAAGAAAAAGCTGAAGGAGTATAAGCAGTATTTTAAGCCGACTAAGGAATGGTTTGGCGTGCTGGAGACCTATCAGCGCTTTGTGGGGCTGTATGCGCAGAAGCAGGGGATCGATGCCTCGGCGGTGCTGGCCAATCTGGAGAGGGGGCGGCTGGATGTGTATGATTTGGCAGCGCTGACTGTGGTGCGGCGCTGGATCAGCGAGGATATGCTGCCCAACACGTTTGGACAGATCATTGTGGATGAGGCGCAGGATTTTGGCGAGATGATATATTATGTACTTAAGCGCCTGCAGCCGGGCTGCTATTTTACGATCATGGGGGA
This sequence comes from Lachnospiraceae bacterium, assembly GCA_022794035.1. Lineage (NCBI taxonomy): Bacteria > Bacillati > Bacillota > Clostridia > Lachnospirales > Lachnospiraceae > Lachnospiraceae bacterium. The sequence goes on from JAAWDX010000005.1 coordinate 26,192, forward strand.
TGTTTCGCAGAACATTCATTATGAAATGGGCATGAATGAGTGGGAGGCGCTGCGAGAATATGTTTTCAATGAAAAGGCTGACAGCTTTCAGATTTTGGCCAAAAGCTACCGAAATACGATCGAGATATCGGAATATGCGGGGCGCGTGCTCGAAAAGGCTTCGGCTGGCGCCTATAAAATCGATCCAGTGATCCGCCACGGAAGTCCGGTAGCCACATATCAGCTGAAAGAAGAGGAATTATTGCCGCAGGCGGCAAAATTGATCGAGGAGATCCGCAGCCGGGGATATCGTACAATTGCGGTTGTATGCCGGCTGCAGGAGGAGGCGGATGCGCTGCATAAGGCGCTGGCTAAAAGTATTGGCGATGAGGGGGAGGGCTTTCAGCAGGGGCTGATGGTCCTGCCGATAGAGCTGACGAAGGGTCTGGAGTTTGATGCGGTTATTTTGTGGAAGCCTGACGAGGCACATTATGGCAATACGCCGAAGGAGGCTAAGCTCCTTTATGTTGCGATCACGCGGGCGCTGCATGAGCTGCATCTGCTGAGCAGCGAGCCATTTACGAGTCTGTTAGAATAAGAGGGTAATAAAAGGAGAGCGGCCTTCTCTGGGTTTGAGAGGGCCGCTCCGGAGGTAAATTGTCAGGAATTTCATTTGATTTTTTTTGACGGTCGCATATAATATAAGCAAGTAGGGAAATTCCTACTTGCTTATATTTTAGGAGGTGAAAGACATGTTAGCAAACACTTTTGTTGATAATGCAAAGGTTATGGCCAAAGGGCAGGTTACAATCCCAAAAGATGTCCGCGAAGTACTTGGTGTGGCAAGCGGAGACCGGATTTCTTTTATTGTGGAGGGTAGCAATGTTCGCATTGTTAATTCGGCTGTTTATGCCATGCAGATGCTCCAGAGAGAAATGGCAGGTGAAGCAGAGCGGGCGGGTCTTGCATCTGACGAGGATATTATGGCGCTTGTAAAAGAATCGAGGAATGAGGATGAAGACGCGTGAGAGTGCTGATTGATACGAATGTCCTTATATCTGCGGCGCTCCGTGCAAATAGTGTCCCATATCAGGCCTATGTGAAAGTAGCCTCTTACCCTAACCATGGGTTGATCTGTGAGCAGAATGTAGATGAAATGAAACGGATATTCAATAAAAAATTTCCTAAAACGTCTGGCAGCATTAGATAAATTTCTTTCAATGGCTTTACTGACGCTGGAATTAGTATCCATACCAACAGATGAAAATATGTCGGAATTACAGGTTAGGGATGCAGATGATCGCCCTATTTTAAGAGCAGCCATTGCGGCAAGGGCAGAGATTCTGCTGACCGGGGATAAAGATTTTTTGGAATCAGGCTTGAAGAATCCAAGGATTATGACACCAGCTGAATTTCTCAATATGAGTTAAAATAGCTTTGTATTGTAAAGGACCGGAAATTGTAATAGTTTCCGGTCCTTTATTTATCTACCGTAATCGATAAGCACTAAAATGCTCCCTTCGTTATTTAGATACAAATACTTTAGGATTTGTTTACTGGATTTTTCGGAAGAAGAGAGGTATAATAATCATCAGTTAGTGTAAATGAAACTAAATGTGAAAAACAAGAAAGAGGAATGGGAATTGAAAAACACAGAAACATTGGCAGACAAGTGGAATGAGATGGAATGTGAAGCGAATGATGCGATTGCCCTATATGACATGGGGTATCGCGATGATCAGCGGGTAATCCTGCAAAAGATATGGAATACCTTTAAAAGAGAGTTTGAAGTTTATGAGAAGCGGCAGGTGATCGGGGATTCCTATCAGCAAACGATGGATATGATGCTTAACCGGTTATATCTGGACATAGATGACCGGGGAAATCAGCAGGAGCTATGGGACTTTTGCTGGGAGGTGTGCCGAATTTTCAGCCCGAATGAGCTGTGGCTGGAGGATTATGTAGGCTGTATTGGGATGTTAATGGAGAAAAAGGGCTGGCATACGGATTGCGACGAGTGGTTCAGCCGGTATCATGCCTTGGAACCGGAGCAGCCGGTTTATATGGCGCGATGGGCCATGTGCCTCTTTCACCGCGGCAATGCAGAGAAAGCCGGCAGCCTGCTGGATGAAATTCTGGACCAAGATCCCGATTGTGACGCTGTTTATCTCAATTTCTATTTTATTGCATGGAAATTATATGAGATGATGGGCGAAGCATCCAAAGCACAAATTTGTAAGCAAAAAATCATTGATCTGGATGAGTATATGCTAGAGGATGCGGATGTGATCTTTAGTGACGGACATCTCCTGTAACAAGGTAGTCAATGGTAACATTAAAAAAGGCAGCCAGCGCTTTTAGCATGGAGCAGTCCGGATTGCGCATATCCTGTTCGTAGGACGCATATGTGGTGCGGGCAATATGCAGCTCATCAGCGACCTGCTGCTGCGTTAGTTTGCGGTCGTGACGGAGCTTTGCCAGCCTTCCGCCCAAAGTATTTTTTAGGGGTTTCATAGGGGAACCCTCTCTTTCCTGTATAATTTTAACGGAACGTTTCAATCATTTTAGCATAAAACAAAGTAAAAGACAGGAAATGACACAAAACGAGTAAAATAAAAATATTGTGATTTTTTTAGCGGCGGCGGTGGCAGCGATCGGAAGCGCAGCGGGGTGGCTTACGGCAGGCGGGCCTTTGCTTTAGCTTAAAGGCACCATACAAAAGGGTGAGGGCAGCGCTGCATAGTAGAGCGGAAATCCAGGCATAGCAGATCAAAACAGAGATGAAAAAGAGCACAATGCCTGCGCACAGGAGGAGCGGCCAAATGCGGTTGGAAAAAAGAGATTCGGCCCGGCTGACAAAAGGCTCGCATACAATCACTACAGAAAAACAGATTACACTGAAAAAAATCCCCTGAAAATACATTTCATCCTCCATTTCGAAGCGTTTTAACGCTGAGGCCGCGGCGCAAATATCGAATTTGCGCCTGTGATAAAAGCTATTAATAGGATATGCGGCCCGGAGAGGAAAAGTACTTCAAAAGCTTTACACAATGCGGGCTGCATGATATAATTTGGAATGCAAATGATGAACGAGACTAAGCGGATGGCTTGGATTAAAAATGAGGAGGTACAGCATGTCTGTCAGACGGGTATATGTGGAGAAAAAGCCTGGGTTTCGGGTGGAGGCCACAGGATTATTAAAGGACTTAAAAGATAATCTGTATATGAAGCAGCTGGAGGAAGTACGCATTCTGCATCGATATGATGTAGAGAATCTCTCGGAGGAGGTCTATAGGCAGGCAATCGAGCGGATTCTGTCAGAGGCTCCGGTAGACGAGGTCTATGAGGAGGCCATGCCGGAGGATGTGAAGGGATGTTTTGTTTTTGCCGTAGAGTATTTGCCCGGTCAGTATGATCAGCGGGCTGATTCAGCAGAGCAGTGTATCCGTATTTTAAAGGCAAGCGAAGAGCCGGCGGTCGCCTGTGCAAAGGTATATGTGCTAAAAGGCACCTTATCAGAAGAAGAACAGCAAAAAATTAAAAGCTACTGCATCAATGCGGTAGATTCGAGAGAAGCTATGCTGGAGAAGCCGGCTACGCTCAAAATGGAATATGCCCTGCCGGATCACGTTGAGGTGCTGGAGGGATTTACTGCTAAGAGCGAGCAGCAGATAGAGGAACTGCTCAAAACGCTGGGGCTTGCTATGAGCAAGGCCGATCTTTTACATACGCAAAGCTATTTTCGCGATGTAGAAAAGAGAGAGCCCACTATCACAGAAATCCGCGTGCTGGACACCTATTGGTCGGATCATTGCCGGCATACGACCTTTGCCACAGTGATCGAAAACGTACAGATCGAGAACAGCCCTTTGACGCAGCCGATCCGGCAGGCGTATGAGCAGTATAAGGCAGGCAAAAAGGCACTGGGCCGCGAGGATAAGCCCGAATGCCTGATGGATATCGCCCTGATGGCTATGCGGGAGCTCAAGGCAGCCGGCAAGCTTGAGGATCAGGAAAAGTCAGACGAGATCAATGCCTGCAGCATCGTAATTCCCGTGGATGTCAATGGCTATGAGGAAGAATGGCTGCTCATGTTTAAAAATGAGACGCATAATCACCCGACTGAGATCGAGCCGTTTGGCGGCGCAGCGACCTGTCTGGGCGGCGCGATCCGCGATCCGCTGAGCGGTCGCTCCTATGTGTATCAGGCAATGAGAATTACAGGCGGTGCAGATCCTACGGCCGCAGTGAAGGATACAATCAGCGGCAAGCTGCCACAGCGTAAGATCGGCCGCGAAGCGGCAAAAGGATACAGCTCCTATGGAAATCAGATTGGCCTTTCCACCGGATATGTAAAGGAAATCTATCATCCCGGCTATACGGCGAAGCATATGGAGCTGGGAGCGGTGATGGCGGCAGCGCCAAGAAGCAATGTGATCCGTGAAAAAGCGGAGCCCGGGGATATTATTATCCTTTTGGGCGGACGTACAGGCCGAGATGGCTGCGGCGGTGCAACGGGATCCTCCAAAGCGCACACCGAGGAATCGATTCATACCTGCGGTGCTGAGGTGCAGAAGGGAAATCCTCCGACCGAAAGAAAGCTGCAGCGCTTATTTAGAAATCCCAAAGCAAGTCATTTGATCAAAATCTGTAACGACTTTGGCGCCGGCGGCGTATGCGTGGCAATCGGAGAGCTTGCGCCCGGCCTGAATATCAATTTGGATCTGGTGCCTAAGAAATACGCAGGTCTGGACGGTACAGAGCTGGCTATTTCTGAATCGCAGGAGCGCATGGCCGTAGTAGTGGAAGCGAAGGATGAGGCCGAGTTTATGCGCTATGCAGCGGAGGAAAATCTGGAAGCGACGGTAGTGGCCAAGGTGACAGAGCAGGCCAGACTGGTGCTGCACTGGCATGGACAAACGATTGTGGATATGAGCCGTGAATTTTTAGATACCAATGGTGCGCCCAGCTATACAGAGGTGATTGCGGAGGCGCCGGCAGAGACGATGCCGGAAAGCCTGCCAGAGGCGGCCGCTCAGAAAGAAGGCTTTGCCGAGCAGGTCAAGACCGTGATGTCAGATTTGGCTGTATGCAGTCAGAAGGGGCTGGTGGAGATGTTTGATTCCTCCATCGGTTCTTCGACTGTGCTGATGCCGTTTGGCGGAAAAAGACAGATGACGCCTATTCAGACAATGGCGGCGAAGATTCCTGTGGAAAATGGGGAAACCAAAACAGCTTCTCTCATGGCATATGGATATGATCCCTATGTGTCTTCCTGGAGTCCTTTCCATGGCGCGATGTATGCGGTTGCAGAGTCCGTTGCGAAGATTGTAGCTGTGGGCGGAGATTATAAAAAGATTCGGTTTACCTTCCAGGAATTTTTTGAGCGGATGACCAATGATTATACTAGGTGGGGAAAGCCCTTTGCTGCTCTTTTGGGAGCCTATAAAGCGCAAATGGATTTAGGCCTTCCGTCTATCGGCGGAAAGGATTCGATGTCGGGCAGCTTCAATGAAATTGACGTGCCGCCCACCTTGGTATCGCTGGCTGTCGACACGATCACCACAGATGAAGTTATCAGCCCTGAATTTAAAGAGGCCGGTCATCCAGTGGTGCTCTTAAGCGCGGAGCTTGATGAGGATAAAACAATTCGATTTGATCAGCTTACAGGCCTGTATGATCAGGTGCTTGCCGCTATGAAACGCGGGCAGGTGTATGCTGCGTATGCGGTGACGGCCGGAGGCGTGATCGAGGCCGCTGCGAAGATGGCGATGGGCAATGGCTTTGGCTTTACCTTCCGTGAGGAAGCTGCGGATATTCTGGCGCAGGCGCCGACATATGGAAGTCTGGTGGTTGAAACCACAGATGAGGCATTGTTAAAAGAAGGAACGGTGCTTGGAACGGTGACGGAAGAGGCTGTATTTGCGCTGGGCGCGGAGACCATCAGCCTGACAGAGGTAGAGCAGGCTTATACAGCGCCGCTGGAAAAGGTATATAAAACGCAGGTGCCGGCTGCTGAAGGAGCCGGAGACGCGCAGCTGTTTACGGTGCAGGATAAGAAAGTATATGCCGGTAATAAACAGGCGGCAAAGCCGAGAGTATTTATTCCGGTATTTCCGGGAACTAACTGCGAATATGATACGGCAAGAGCCTTTACGCTGGCCGGAGCTGAGCCCGATGTATTTGTATTTCGCAATCTGACGCCGCAGGATATTGAAGAGTCTATTCAGCAGATGGTGCAGCGGCTTAAGCAGGCGCAGATTCTGATGCTGAGCGGCGGATTCTCCGCGGGGGATGAGCCCGAGGGTTCCGGCAAGTTTATCGCTACGGTATTTTCTAATGAAAAGGTGCGGCAGGCTACGATGGAGATGCTGCAGCAGCGTGATGGTCTGGCGCTGGGAATTTGTAATGGCTTCCAAGCGCTGATCAAGCTGGGGCTGGTGCCGTATGGTGAAATCAGACCATTAACAGCAGAGGCGCCTACGCTTACCTACAATACGATTGGCCGCCATGCTTCCTGCATGGTGCGTACGCGTGTGACTTCTAATCTGTCGCCATGGCTGAGCAGCAGTGAGGCGGGCGATGTGCATACGATTGCCATCTCTCATGGAGAAGGCCGTTTTGTAGCTTCTGAGGAGATGCTGCGGCAGCTGGCGCAGCAGGGACAGATTGCTACGCAGTATGTGGATGCGCAGGGGCAACCGACGATGGACATTGCTCATAATCCGAATGGTTCCATGTGGGCCATTGAGGGTATTACATCGCTGGATGGCAGAGTGCTGGGCAAGATGGGCCATTCCGAGAGAATCGGCAACAATGTGGCAAAAAATATACCCGGTAGGAAGGATCAGCAGATCTTCCAAAACGGAGTTCGGTATTTCTTATAAATCAGGAGGGATTGTATGACAGTCGCAGAAAAAATAGCCTGCCTTCGTCAGATCATGGCAGAGAAAAATGTGGATACCTATATTGTGCTGTCTTCTGATGCACATCAGAGCGAATATGTGGGCGGATATTGGAAGGCCAGAGCCTATATCAGCGGTTTTACCGGGTCAGCCGGCACGGTAGTCATCACGAAGGACAAGGCTGCATGCTGGGTGGACGGCCGTTATTTCCTGCAGGGGGCAGAGCAGCTTTCCGGTACGGAAATTGAGATGATGAAAATGGGCGAGCCGGGCGTACCGACTTATGAGGAATGGGCGATCGAAGAGACGCCGGAGCACGGCGTGATCGGCATTGATGGCCGTACGATCGGATGCGCGCAGGTGGAGGCGCTGCGGCCCCGCTTGGAAAAGAAGCAGCTTACGCTGTCCTGTCAGGACGATTTGATCGGCATGGTATGGACGGACCGTCCCAGCTTGCCGATGGATCCGATTTTTGATTTGCCGGTAGCGTTTACCGGCGAGAGCCGGAAGGAAAAATTGGCGCGTCTGCAAAAGCATATGGTGGAGCTGGAAGCGGATTATTATCTGCTGGCATCGCTGGAGGATTCGGCTTGGCTGCTGAATTTCCGCGGGCATGACATCAGCGGCACACCGGTAGCGTATGCGTATACGCTGGTGGGAATGAAGAAAACGGTTCTGTTTATAGAGGAGGCGAAGGTGCCGGAGGAGATGCGGCAGCTGTTTGCGCAGGATCAGATTGAGGTGCGCCCTTACGGTGAGCTGCCGGCATATTTGCAGAGCCTTCCGCAGAGCACGGTGGCCTGCGATCCGAAGCTGATTAACCAACTGCTGATGGAGAGCATTCCGGGTGAATGGAAGATCGTAAAAGAGAATGATGCCGTGATTCAGATGAAGGCGGTCAAAAATGAAACGGAGCGCGAGAATATCCGCAAGGCGCATGTAAAGGATGGCGCAGTGATGGTGCGCATGCTGAAATGGCTGAAGGAGACCGTGCAAAAAGAAACGATTGATGAGGTAGAGGCGGCGGAGCATCTGGATCAGATGCGCTGCGAGCAGGAGAACGGTCTGGGAATCAGCTTTGGCACGATCGCAGGGTATGGACCCAATGGGGCGATTGTGCATTATGGACCGCAGAAGGAGACCTGCGCTAAGCTAAAGCCGGAGGGATTTTTGCTTCTGGATTCGGGCGCACAGTATAAAGAGGGAACGACGGATATTACGCGCACGATTGCACTGGGACCGCTTACGGAAGCGATGAAGCGCGCGTACACGCTGGTGCTGAAGGGTCATTTGGCGCTGGGGCATGCGGTATTTCATGAGGGAGTCACCGGTACGCATCTGGATGTGCTGGCGAGGACGCCTCTGTGGGAGCACGGCATGGACTATAAGCATGGAACGGGGCATGGCGTTGGCTTTGTGCTGGGCGTACATGAAGGGCCGCATAGTATTTCTTCTGGAATCAATACGACCAAGCTGGTGCCGGGAATGCTGGTGTCTAATGAGCCGGGCTATTATGAAACGGATCAGTTTGGCGTGCGGATCGAAAATCTGGTTATGGTAAAAGAGAAGGAAAAGACGCAGTGGGGGCAGTTTTATGAGATGGAGACAGTAACGCTGTGTCCCTATGAGAGAGAGGCCATTGATAAGAGTCTGCTTACTGAAAAGGAGATTCAGCAGATCAATGCTTATCATGAGCGTGTATATCAGACCATAGCGCCGCTGCTTGATGAGGAGACAAAAGACTTCTTGAAGGAGCAGACGAAGGCCATTTAAGGAGCAGGAGGACGGGCATGAAACGGGTGCGGTATTTGCTGCGCGTGATACACGAGTGCAGAATGCAGCAGTTTTGGCAGGCTGTAGGCAAGGTCTGCAGGAGAACGGGCAGATCAAAGCTTAGAGTGGCCGGCGATATGTTTCGCTGTGCGCTTCGGTATGGAGCCGGGTATCATGATTATCTGATCTATGAGTTTGAGCATATTAACCGGCAGGGCCGCAGAACGTATTTGACAAGGATTCAAAATAAAAAACTGATCAGCTTGGTTAACAACCCGAAGTATGTGATGGTTTTTGAGGATAAAGCAAGGTTTTCGCGGTGTTTTTCGGAGTATTTAGGCAGGGAGTATCTGCTGATGGAGGATGCATCGGAGGAAGAGATCGAGGCTTTTCTGCAGAAGCAGGAGGTTGTATTTGCAAAATCCAGAGAAGGCGGCCGGTATATGGAGCGTCTGGTGGTGAGCGAATTTGAAACCGTGCATAAGCTGGTGCATTATGTGATGAATCCGATTAAAAATTTTACGGTACTGGAAGCGCAGGTGCAGCAGCATGAAGCCGTTGCAGGTTTGTATCCCTGTGGAGTGAACTGTCTGCGTATGGTAACGCTGATCGATGATAATGGAGCGCCGCAGTGCTTATATGCCGTACTCAAAATGGGCAATGCCGGACGCTGGACGGATAGCCGCCGGGAGGATAGCCTGGTGTGTCCCGTGGATCTGGAGACCGGGCGTTTAAAAGGAAGGGCATATACGCCGGATATGCAGAGCTATGAACAGCATCCATATACGGGGGCTGTCTTTAAAGACTATGAACTTCCTTATGTTTCCGAGGCCATCAAGCTAGTGAAGGAGGTAAGCCTGATTGTGCCGCAGATGCGGTATATGGGCTGGAATATTGCGCTGACGCAAACAGGACCCGTTTTGATGGAGGGCGTGCCGTATCCCGAATATGATTATGGACAGCTTCCTGAATTTACGCAGGAGCGCAAGGGGCTTTTGCCTCAGATTCAAAAGTATGTAAAAGGTATGTAGAAGGTATGTAGAAGAAAAGGAATGGCGGAAGGATTTCCACTATACACAGGTTCTGGGAACCGGGTGGTGAGAATCCTTCCGCCTTTTTATCGTCCATTTCCGCCGGTGGCGGCTGGAAAGCCTATACACAAAGAGAAATATCGAGAGATCCAAATCCCCACTGTTCGTTGGGATAGCGCATATCCAGACGGCGGGTCGCGCAGCGGATGAGCTCTGCCTGCAGGGTAAGGGTGTTGGTCTCCAGCTGATTGCCCTGTACAATATTGCGCTGCAGGATAAGTGCGGCAGCGCCGGAGGTAAGGGCTGCGGCCGCACTGGTGCCGGAGATGGCGCGGTAGGAATCGCCGGCTGGACCGTAGATGCCAACGGCCGGGGCTACGATGGTGGGACGGGGGCTGCCATAGCGGTTAGGACCGCGGCCGGAGTTTTCATAGATGCTGTTATTGAGCGGCTGATATCCGCCGATGCTGAGAATGCTTGGCTGCGTCCCCGGGCTTGTAATGGTGCCGTTTGGCTGCGGCCTTAAAAAACGCGTTTCAGGCAGGCTGAAGTTTTGGATGGGGAGCCAGATGTTATAATTGCCGGTGATCACGGCATCTCCGTACACGTGGAGCTTCCAAATGCCGGCCGTGGGGGCGTCAATGCGCACATAGGCAGAAGGACAGCCCTGATTGTAATAGCGAATGGAGACGCGCGAGGTTTCGCGCGGCAGCTGGTACTGGTTGAGCCGGACAGCAGAGCGCGGCAGGCGTTCAACAATGCCGCCAACCGGTGAGTCAAGGGAAAGGCTGAAAAGATCAGGACTGTATCCCCAAATATTCAGCAGAACCGAGGACTCTCCTTCTGCGACAAAAAATTCAACGGTATCATCATCAGAAAGACGGCCGGAATAATGCTTACCGGCGCTGGCCTCATTGCCGGCGGGGGCAACAACGCACACACCGGTTGCATACGCGAGACGGCCAAGATAGGAAGAAAGCGGGTCATTGATTTCATGGGATCCCAGATTGGTGGCGAATGGCAAAAGGATCACGAGGGGGCGGTTAAGCTCACCGGCCCTTTTAAGCAGATATTGAATCCCCAGCGTGATATCTGCCGAGCTGTAAGCCTCGGCAGACGCAGGGATTCCATAAAACTGCCGCAGATTGTTTTTGGCCGGCCGCAGCTTAACGCAGAGCAGGTCGCTGCCGTAAGCAGCGCCGGAGAAGCCATTTTCCGGATCCGGCTGCCCGGCGGCAATGCCGGCCACATAGGTGCCGTGTCCATTGGTATCGGTAAGAGGCAGCGGGGTATCGCTGTCCAAGGCCTCCTGAATTTCGTCACGTGTATAGATGCGGTCCTGCGTTTGATCCCAAACGCCTTCCAAAATGGTCTGATTGCCGGTGCGAAGAAAGGCTGGATGCCGATATTCGATGCCTGTGTCGAGGATGCCGATCAGGACACCGGAGCCATCCAGCGGATTAAGGGGCCGCCTAGTCACAGGACCGATGCCCGTGACTTCCAGCGCAAGCTGGTTGGAAAATACCTGGTTCATATTGGCAGCGGCCAGTCCATATACAACTGGGATCTGGCGCTGGCCAAAAAAGGAATAGCTGCTGGCAGGGTCGCTCCCAGGCGGCAGGCGGTAAAAGTTCAGATACTGATCGGTGCCGAGATTGATGCGGCACTGGTTTTCAAGGCCGGGCGTGTTGGCGTCGGTGATCAGATCCAGATAGTTTTCATCGGTGACGAGGTCAGCGCAGGATTCGGGAGCCTGCGCAAAGACGGGAATAGCGGCGGATGGTTCGTTATAGCTCTGGACAGCGGCCTCAAAAGCGCGTGCGAAGCAAAGCGTTCCATATCCAAAATCTGGATTGGGGTACGAACGGGCCGGGCTCCTTTGCGCGCCCTTGAGCAGATAGGCCTTGAGGCGCTGGCCATAAAGAAAGAGATCATGACCGCGTATAATCCCCCATTCCATAAGGAGTGCGGCACAGCCGCAAACAAAAGGGGCGGCCATGCTGGTGCCGGAAAGATTTTGATATCCGCCGCCGGGCCAGCAGGAGGTAATATTGACGCCGGGAGCGGCTAAATCGGGTTTGATAGCGTTGTCTGTGCGTGTGTATCCCCGGCCGGAAAAATCGGCGATGGCATTGGTGGCGGCATTATAAGCGGCCACACTGATAGGACGGATGGTAGTGGAGGGCAGGGTAATGGTGACGGATTCCTCGGGAGTAAGAAAGTAGGTTTGGCCGCGCTGAGCCTCGGAAGCGGTCATCCATATATTGCAGCGGCCGTCTACGATCTGGCCGGTCTGCAGCGTGAGCGTCCAGATGCCGGAGTTCATGGGAGCTCCGGTGAGCTCAACCAAAATGGAAGAAGAAGCGGTATAGGGGGAGGGAGGACTGTTGTAGACTGCGATTTCTGTCCCCTGCAGGCGGCCGTGGAATACATAGCCGCCGGTGAAGATTTGTCCGGTGGTGCTGCCGTTTGGAGAGGTAATACCGATGGTAAGCTCATCGGAGAAATTTTTCCAAAGCTGAAGGGAGAGGGAGGACTGCAGGGGGCCAACGCGAAACTCCAAAGTCTGTGTTTGTTGAGCGGTCAGAGAAGGTGCTGCGTGAAAGCGGGCATTGCCCTGATTGCCGGCAGCTACGATGATGCTGGTAAGCCCTCTGGTAGCCATATCGTCTATGTAGGTTTCAAAGAGAGAAAAACCATCGTGGCCGCCGTCGTTGGTGCCGAGGCTCATGTTGATGGCCAGAGGACGGCCGGCAGCGGAAGCGGTCTGAATGACAAATTGCAGGGCGCGCATCAGGGAGGTGGTTTTGGAAAATCCATAGCCGTCGCTGTTAGCCAGTTTGACGATTAAAAGCTCTGCCTGAGGAGCAGCGCCGACATAGCGGCCGTTGGATGCCCGGCCGTTTCCGGCGGCAATGCCGGCCACATGGGTGCCGTGGCCTAGCGTATCGCGTGAAGGGACGAGCAAAGGATCGGTGAGCGCTTCATTGATCATCTGCTGCGTATACAGACTTCCAGTGCGAAAACCAGGAGGAGGCGGCTGTGTGCCACCGGTTTGATCCCATAGATACAGGATGCGGCTGCTTCCATCGGGAGAAATAAAATCGGGATGCGTATAATCGATACCGGAGTCAAGAATAGCGATGAGCGTGCCCTCGCCGTAAAGCTCGATGCCAGAGAGGCTGCGCGTAGGCTCGATACAGGTATCCAGCAGCTGTGCCTCTGAATTTAGGATCAATCCCTTTGGTTTTTCGAGATATTCGATTTCTATAAAATGAAGAGCGGCATCAATCTGAGCGGCGCTAAGCTCCATGATGGCGTATTGCTCTGTTAAAATTTCTGGTGGCGGAGCGCCGAGCTGATCAGCAACGCGGAAGAGATCGCCATGATATCGGACGATGATTTCCCATAGCTTGGCAGAGGGATCATATCCAACCTTCAGCGTTTGCGATTCATCCAGTTCCGTTTCATTCAGAGAGAGAGCCATGCTTAAATCGGTGTCAAGTTGAGCCATTGCAGCGGCCTCCTTGTAATTATGTTGATAAAGTATATGCGGCAGGGAGAATTTTTTATGAAAAATTCAGGTTGACAGGTGACAAGACAGCTCCTATAATAACACTGAATGGTGACGGACTCACATAGAGAGAGACAGGAGGAAGAGGAGTATGACGCAGCAGGAGCAGCTGCTTTTGGCCGCGGAGCGAGCCAGAAAACGACTGCGCCAAGGGATCGGAACACAGAGCGAGCGTATGGTACATAGTACGGTAAAATATTTTCTGGAACCGGATGAAAGCTGTCATGAGGTAAAAATCGGCTCTTATGTAGCCGATATTTTTCAGAAGGACTGCGGCCGCATCATAGAAATCCAGACAAAGGGGTTTGACCGTCTGAGGAGTAAGCTGGAAAGCTTTTTAGAAGACTTTGAGGTTACGGTCGTTCATCCAGTCATTCGAGAAAAGTATCTGTGCTGGGTTCATCCTGAGACCGGAGAGATTGTCTCCCGGAGGCGTTCACCAAGAAAGGGCAGTGCGGCGGATATTTTACCGGAAATTTACTGTCTGCCTAAGCTGCAGAACCATCCCAATCTAAGCTTTATGGCATTGATGCTGGATGTAGAGGAATACCGGATGCTGGATGGATGGGATCAGAAGAAAAAAAGAGGCTCGCACCGGATGGAACGTCTGCCGCTGGCAGTTGGCGGAATGGTGCTGCTGAAGGAAACGGAGGATTACGCAGCTCTCCTGCCGGAGCTTTCAGAGGGGTTTACCAGAAAGGAGCTGGCACAGGCGGCGCATTTGTCTGCAGGAGCCGTTGCCCGTGCCGTACGAGTATGGGAACGCGCAGGCGTCATTTCTCAATGCGGAAAAAGAGGCCGGCAGTATATTTATCAGCGAGAGGCATAGGAATGCCATCGCGAATGGAGGAAAACAATGTTTACAGACCAAAATATGACTTTATTGACGGATCTTTATCAGCTGACCATGATGCAGGGCTATTATAAATACGGCAAAAAGGATAAAACGGCCGTATTTGACCTGTTTTTTCGTGAAAACCCGTTTCATGCCGCTTTTTCTGTCACAGCGGGATTGGATCAGCTGATTGACTATATAGAGGGGCTTCATTTTACGGATGAGGATATTGCGTATCTGGAAAGTACGCATATATTTGAAAAGGAATTTCTGGAATACTTAAAGGATTTTCATTTTACAGGAGAGATATATGCCATTCCGGAGGGCAGCATTGTATTTCCGGGAGAGCCGCTTGTGCGCGTAAAGGCGCCGATCATTGAGGCGCAGATGATTGAAACTACGATTTTGTGCTTGATCAATCATCAGAGCCTGATTGCCACAAAGGCAGTGCGTGTTAATTGGGCGGCCAAGGGAGATCCGGTGATGGAATTCGGACTGCGCCGGGCACAGGGACCGGACGCCGGCACGCTGGGAGCCAGAGCGGCAGTCATCGGCGGATGTGTGGGAACCTCCAATGTGCTCTGCGCACAGCTATTTGATGTCGCTCCTAAGGGGACGCATGCGCATAGCTGGGTGATGAGCTTTGATACGGAGATTGAGGCTTTCAGAGCGTATGCAAAGCTGTTTCCGGATATGTGCATTTTATTGGTCGATACGTATGATACGCTGGGCTCTGGTGTGCCGAATGCGATTCAAGTGTTTAAAGAGATGCAGGCGGCCGGAATTTCTTCTAAATTGTATGGAATTCGTTTAGACAGCGGAGATCTGGCTTATCTTTCTAAGGAAGCGCGTAAGATGCTGGATGAGGCTGGGTTCAAGGATGCTATCATCTCAGCATCCAGTGATTTGGATGAATATTTGGTGAGGGATCTTAAGCTGCAGGGAGCACAGATTAGTCTGTGGGGTATTGGTACAAAGCTGATTACAGCGCAGGACAATCCTTCCTTTGGCGGCGTGTATAAGCTTTCGGCAGAGGGAACGGACACAGGAGAGCTAAAAGCAAAAATTAAGCTTTCGGATAATCCGGCCAAGGTGACGAATCCCGGATATAAGAAAATTTTGAGAATTTATGATAAGGCAACTGGAAAGCTGAAGGCAGACTTGATTACGCTGGAGGAAGAAACCTACAGTGAAGACGAAGCGCTGACGATCTTTGATCCAACAAATACATGGAAAAGGATGACATTCAAGGCGGGCAGCTATTGTCTTCGGGAAATGCTGGTGCCGGTATTTATAGATGGAAAGTGCGTATATGAAAGACCGAGTGTCAATGCGATCCGCAGCTATTGCCAGCAGGAGCTGGAAACGCTGTGGCCGGAGAGTAGACGGCTGGTTAATGCACAGACAATTCCGGTGGATTTGTCAAAGCCTTTGTATGATCTGAAGCAGAGCATGCTGCATCAGTACGGAAAAGAATAAGATATAAAAAGAATGCTGCAACGCTGGTATCCATCAGCGCTGCAGCATTCTTTTTAATACGCAGAGTTCTTCGTTTTGCAGAGCTAGCCGTTTTAAATAAGAGGGAATGGGTTATTCTATTCACTGAATCGAGAACATGAAATTAGGAGTGGAAAAAAGTAGCAGGAGGGGTTATAATATAAAAGGGAAAGTAGTTCTTATAGGAGGAATGGTAACAATGTGGATGGATAAGCTGGAACGAAAATTTGGCCGCTTTGCGATTCCAAATTTGATGAAATATATTATCTTCGGCAATGTGCTGGTTTATATTTTAACGCTTTGGCAGCCGAATGCATTGCTGTATATGGCGCTGCTGCCGGATGCTGTTATGCAGGGAGAGGTATGGCGGCTGCTTACCTTTATTTTTATCGCGCCCACAGGCAATGTTTTGCTGACGGCGCTTTCGCTGTATTGTTATTATTGGATCGGCGGCGCACTTGAAAATGCATGGGGCGCTTTCCGGTTTAATTTATATTATTTGATTGGTGTGCTGGCTACGATTATCGTTTCTTTTATTTTTAAGGTACCGGGCGTGCCCACCTATATCAATCAGACAATGTTTTTAGCTTTGGCGTCTTTGTATCCGGAAGCGCCGATCCGTATGTTTTATATTATTCCGATGAAGGCGAAGTGGGCCGGGATTGTAGGTGCTGCCTCTTTGGCCTATGACTTTATTATTGTTGGATCGATTGCGCCCAGCATTCGCTGGCTGATTCTGGCATCCCTGGTCAATTATATGCTGTTTTTCCTGCCGCTTGTTTGGCAGCGGATTAAAAATAAACAGAGAAGAAGAGCCTATGAGAGTCAGATTGCGCGCGGGCGCGCCTCGAAGGCATCATCAGAATACCGGCGGGCCGGACAGAGGCCGGCGGCCCATAAAGAGGAAACGGGAAAGATTATTAAAGGGGTAGCGTTCCACCGGTGTCATGTGTGCGGTATCACCGATGTGGATGATCCGAATATGACATTCCGGTATTGCTCACAGTGTAACGGAAATTATGAGTATTGTGAAAATCATTTGCATAATCATGAGCATGTTCAGTAAATAAGGAGGAAGAACCAATGCGTCTGCCGGAGGAGCATGAGAGCTTTAAAGAGCGGGTGACGATCGTAAGCCGGATGATCTTTTTGGTGATCGTGGGCACATTGCTGATGACCTTTATCATCTATCGGTTTAAAGATGTGAAAGAAATGGTGGATGGAGTCGGCAGTATTTTAAGTCCGATTTTTTATGGAATTGCCATTGCGTATCTGCTGGACCCGATATGCAAGAGTCTTCAGCAGCGGTTACTGCCCTTGCTGAAGAAAAGGGCTAAGGGAGAGAAGATTGCAAAAGGACTCTCCATCACCATCGGCATGGCGATTGGGATTGCGCTGGTCGCAGTTTTGATTGGCATGATCGTACCGGGCCTCATGGAAAGTATTACGACGATTATTGAAGAGATGCCCAAGCAGGTAGAAAATTTTATTCATTGGCTGCAGCAGACAGCACACGGCGATACGCAGGCAATGGAGACATTCAGCACGGTCATCGCCAAAGCAACGGATGCCGTAGAGGACTGGCTTAAAACCGATCTGGTCTCCACAATGGGCAATGTTGTGACAGCAGTTACAACAGGCGTAATTGATGCAGTTATGTTTGTCTTTAATTTTCTGGTGGGTCTTGTGGTTGCTGTGTATGTGCTGGTGGACAAGCAGAAGTTTCTGGGGCAGAGCAAAAAACTGGTATACACCATATTTAAGCCTAAAACAGCGGACACAGTGATCGACACAGCGCGGCACGGACATAAAATATTCGGCGGATTTTTGTATGGAAAAATTCTCGATTCAGCCATCGTAGGGGTGATCACCTTCATTGTGCTGACCATTTTAAAAACGCCCTATGCATTGCTGGTCAGTGTGATCATTGGCGTTACCAATATCATCCCCTTTTTCGGGCCCTTTATCGGGGCGATTCCTTCGGCGATTCTGATTTTGTTGGCAGAGCCCATACAGGGTCTGTATTTCATCATTTTTATTATTGTTATGCAGCAGATCGACGGCAATATTATCGGACCGAAGATTCTGGGAAATACAACGGGCATATCGGAGTTTTGGGTAACCTTTGCCCTGCTCCTGTTTGGCGGTATTTTCGGATTCTTAGGCATGATCGTAGGCGTACCGCTGTTTGCGGTTGTATATTATGTGGCTGTACTGCTGATCAATAAGCAGCTGGAGAAAAAGCAGCTGCCTACAGATTCAGCATTATATCGCGAGGCAGAAAATATAGAAGATTTAAGAAAACGGCAGCAACAAGAGAAAGGAGAGCAAAATGAAGATTTACGGACATAGGGGAGCCAGTGGGCATGCGCCCGAAAATACGATGGAGGCCTTTGAGCTGGCGGCAAAAATGGGAGCGCATGGAATTGAACTGGATGTGCAGCTGACCAAGGACCATCAGCTGGTGGTCTTTCATGACGGCAGCATGAAGCGCACAGCCAGATGGAACAAAACAACGGAGGAAGGCAAGCAGGGGGATCCGGTTGAAGGCATGGTCGGAGACTATACGCTGGCACAGATTCAGGAGATGGAGGCTGGCAGCTGGTTTGGCGAGACCTGGCGCGGCGCTCGGATTCCGACGATGGAAGAGGTATACCGCTGGATGCAGGGAAACAAGCTGGAGGTCAATATCGAGATCAAGGTTTCTGATAACAGGTATTTTGCTGAATTGACAGAAAAAACATTGGCGCTGGCGGATCGCTACGGAGTCAGCAGCCGCCTTCTCATTTCTTCTTTCTGTCATCCTGCGCTGGCGGAGAGCCAGAAACTTAAACCGGAGATTCCTACCGGGATTTTATATTCCGAGCTGTTTTATCGGCCGGAGGGATATGCGCAGATCGTAGGAGCTAAAGCGCTACATCCTCATTTTAAGCAGATCACGGCAGAGGATATACAGAGAAGCCATGAGACCGGCGTGATGGTCAATGTCTGGACGCCCAATACCGAAGAGGAGCTCGCGGACTGTATGGCGATGCAGGCAGACGGCATTATTACCAATTATCCCGATCGTGCGTTAGCGCTTAGCCGGGGAGAGTGAGCAATGAGAATGCGATGGGAAGGCTATGAGGCGATAAAGCTTTGTGCCGCTGGATATACAGTGATGGCTGTGCCGGAGCTGGGTGCTCAGGTGATTTCTTTGGAGAAAAATGGGGTGCCCCTGCTGCATGCGCCTGAAAACAGACAGGCGCTGGAAAAGGCTTCGACATCCTATGGACTGCCGATTTTGTTTCCGCCCAATCGTATTGACGGCGGCCATTTTCAGGCGGGCGGCCGTGAGTATGATTTTCCGGTTAATGAGGCGGCACGAGGAAATTCGCTGCATGGCTTTTTGCACACAAGACCATGGCAGGTAGGGGAAATTACAGAAAATACGATGACTATGCAGTATGAAGCCACAGAGCAGAGTGATTTTTATGCCTATTATCCGCATGCCTTTAAAGCCGTGCTGCAGTATACGCTGGATGAAGATGGACTGCATCAGCTTGTCACAATTGAGAACAGGAGCGATCGGCCTATGCCGGTTGGCCTGGGCTTTCATTCTGCGTTTGCGGTTGATGCCGAGAGTCGTGTCCGCATTTCGGCAGGAAAACGGATTTTAATGAGTGAACGCATGCTGCCGACAGGGGAAGTGAGAGCGCTCAGTGAGCAGGAGCAGAGACTGCGAGCAGAAGGGCTTGCGGCGACGGCATGGGCTATGGACGATCATTATACAGCAGAGCCGCTGGCCCCGTCAGGATTTCATGGCGCTGTGGTTGAGCGCAGAAAAGGCCGGGTATTTTATGAAGTAGACCCCTTCTATCAGCATTGGATGATCTGGAATGCAAATCAGGAGGGAAGCTTTATCTGTCTGGAACCGCAGAACTGGCGCGTGAATGCGCCTAATCTGGCAGCCCAGGGAGTCAGCGATGAGGAAACAGGATTTTGCATGCTGGAAAGCGGCAGGAGCCTGCAGGCAAGAGCAAGAATTTGGATGGAAAACAGGTAAAAGGAAAGGAGTATCGGCATGTATGAAAAGATACTCGTAGTAGATGATGAAGTGAGCATTGTCGATATTCTGAAATATAATTTAGAAAAAGAGGGCTATCGGCCGATTCCTGCGTATGATGGCTATGAGGCGATGCAGCTGTTTGAAAAGGAGATGCCGGCGCTGGTTATTTTGGATGTGATGATGCCGGGGGCAGACGGCTTTCAGGTGTGCCGCAAAATCCGTGAAAGCAGTAATGTACCGATTATTATGCTCACAGCGCGCGCCGAGGAGATGGATACTGTGCTGGGACTGGAAATGGGCGCAGATGATTATATGACAAAGCCCTTTAGTATGCGGGAGCTGATGGCCCGTATCCGCACCAGTCTGCGGCGCTACAGTGCGCTCACGCAGCAGGGTGAAGGCGGTAATGAGTCTTTTACGGCCGGAGAGCTGATTTTGGATGTAGACCGGTTTGCGATTCGCAAAAGAGGAAAAACCGTTGATTTGACGCAAAGAGAAACGGAGCTGCTAAAGTTTTTTATGAGCCGCCGCGGTCAGGTGTTTTCGCGGGCGGCGATTTTGGAACGGGTCTGGGGCTATGAAGCGCTGGGAGATGAGCGGACTGTCGATGTCACAATTCGGCGGCTGCGGGAAAAGATTGAGGATGAAGCCAGCGCTCCGGAATATATCTTAACGAAACGAGGCGTAGGCTATTATTTCAATGATAAAATGAGATAAGGGAAGGGAGAGCAGCGTATGGGCAGCATCAAATGGAAAATGGCCAGTCTGTATATGATCCTGGTTGTGACCGTATTGGTCGGATGCGGTACGCTGATCTTATTTAACCTAAGAAGTAATGCATATGAGGACGCCTTTAAAGAGCTTGAATATACAGCAGAGCGAATCGTAGATGTGCTGTCTACGGAGAATTTGACGCGCGGCCAGGAACCGCAGGAGATTTTTGGGGAAATCTTAACGGCTTTGATGCTGGAGTCCATGAATACAGATGTCATGGCCATCGGCGGAAAAGCCGTCTATCTTTTAGACGAAGAAGGTCAGCTATTATACAGCCGGGAAGGAGAGCTGACGGATGCAGTGCTGGCCTCCCGGGCCGTCATTGATGTGCGTATGGGCAGTTCTATGCAGGAGCTGTATATCCATACGGCTTATGACGGACAGGAAAAGGTTGCCGATTATGCGCTGCGCTTTGAGCTTGCGCAAAGCGGAAAGGCGTATATTATTTTGATCCGGCAGTCGGTGGGCACCATACAGGAGAGCTTAAAAAATGCCGCCTATACCATCTTTATCAGTACTCTGCTGGGAATCGTGATTGCCGGCGTGCTGGGATATTTTTTAGCAGTCAACATATCAGGGCCTATTTTGCGGCTGACAAGAAAAACTCAGGAGCTGGCCTCCGGCAATCTGCAGATTGCCGAAACGGAAAATGCAGATCTAAAGACAGAGGGCGATGAATTGGCTCATTTGGAGCATCATTTTGATCATATGGCGCACGAGCTTTCCGGGATGATTTTGGAGCTGCAGCAGATGGAGCAGATGCAGAAGGATTTTGTGGCGAACGTATCCCACGAGCTGCGGACACCTATCACAACGGTAAAAAGCTATGTAGAAACGCTTTTGGATATGGAGGCAGAGGATCCCCAGCTTGTCAAGCGGTTCTTATCCGTGGTCAGTCAGGAATCAGACCGGATGGCTATGCTGATTGCTGACCTGCTGGAGCTTTCTAAGCTGGACTCTCATCAGATAGAGCTTGTCAAAGAGCCGGTAGAGCTTGGCGAGCTGCTGCGCGACAATCTGCAGCGCTGTGAATGGGAGGCGAAAAAACGCAGTCAGTGCGTCCGCTGGATTGCGGACGGGGAAGACGGCGATAAGGCGGAGCGCATGAACGGGTTGCCGGCGCTGCCGGAAGAGTTTTGGGTGCCAGGAGAAAAACGGAAGATTGAGCAAGTATTTAGAAATTTGCTGACTAACGCGATGAAATACAGCCCGGACGGAGCGATGATTGAGGCGGGCATCTATGAGGAGCAGGGCGAGGTCAGGGTGGTGATCCGGGATAATGGCGTTGGCATTAGCGCAGAGGATCAAAAGTATATTTTTGATCGCTTTTACCGGGTGGATAAAGCTAGATCAAGATCGATGGGAGGTACGGGACTGGGCCTTTCTATTGCGAAGGAGATGATGGAGCTGCACGGCGGCCGGATCTGGGTTAAAAGCGAGCTGGGAAGGGGCAGTCAGTTCTGGCTGGCATTTCCTAAGGAGGGATGAGAGGATGAGAAGCGGCGTGGCGTTTTTGCTTGTGACGCTTATACTGCTGATGGAAGCAGGATATGGAGCGCAGGAGCTGAAGGAATACAGTACGCTGGAGAATCAGACGTTTATAACAGGAAGCGCAGAGGAGGGTACGCCGATTATCTGTAACGTATATGTAATGGAGGATGAGGCGGCGCTGCTGTATCATTCGGAGCAGGAAGTGAAAGAGAGCGGTCTATATGAGCTGACAGTACCGCTGCCCGTGCTGGGGCGGCAATGCGTGGTAGTACAGGTGGGCGAGCAGACGAGTACGTATATATATCATCGGTATCGTAAGCAGCTGGCACAGGATTTAAAAGGATATTATCTGAATATTTATGAAGTGCTGGAAGGAAGGCCGCGATGAAGCGTTCAATCAAAACGAGAACATATCTGACAGCGATTGCGCTGCTGTTTGTGCTGGCGGTCTATCAGATGGTTTTGATTTTCTGGGAGATGCCGGGCGGAGGCAGCGGTGAAAAGCAGAGGGATGAGCAGGAGCTGCTGAGTACGAATTTGCTGCGGCCATATGTGATGTACATTACACTGGGCGGCAGCGAAAGGGGCAGCTACGCAAGGTTGGATCAAGAGGATGAAGGCTTTGAGGCTGTGTTTGAACAGGGATATGAGGTTCTGGAGCGGCTGTGGAGAGAGAAAGGCCAAGCGCTTTTGATTTCGGAGGAGGCACTGCCATGGGAAAGGGAAAAATGTATTTTTACTTACACCTTTCAGCCGGATACTGTTTTGATAGAGGCGCAGCTGACGGACGCCGAGACTGTTCTTCCGCAGGAAAGCTGGCAGGAAATCTGGATTCTGCCTTCGCAGTCGGCTTCGCAGCCGGTTGAGATATATTTTATTAACGCACAGTCCGAGCAGTATGCTAAGCTTGCGGGGGACGGCGGATGGCGCTGGGAGGAAAATCAGCACCTTTTGGATATTTTGCTGCAGCAGGGGACGTTACTTAAAAAGGAGCATTTGGCAACAGACTGGGCATGGCCGGGAGCGTTTGAGCAGGCCGGCTATGTGCTGGAGCAGACGCAGAGGGAGACGGCCTATCGGGTAAAAGCGGAATCTGCCTTTTTACTGGACGGAGAAATGAACAGGGAAAGAATGCAGCAATATGCCATGCAGTTTTTTGAATATCCGGAAACGGTATCCACGAAGGAAACCGATAATACGATGCTGTATATCAATGAGAAGATGACGGTGAAAATCGATGCTTCGGGGAGGCTGCAGTATGTGGAAACGCTGACAGATGCGGAGAAGGAGCAGATTCCGATGCAGGAAGCGTATCAGCTGGCGGTAGAATTTTTGCAGCAGGATATAGAACGCTCTCAAACAGGAGATGTACAGTGCGTATTTTCCGGCTGCGAGCGTGCAGGTGGCAGCTATGTATTTTATTTTAACTATCTGATACGGGGGATCCCCTATCGGATGGAGCCGGTGAAGACGGTAGAATGGCGGATGGAATTTCCTATAAAGATCACGGTCGAAGGCAAAAGGGTTAGACGGTATGAACGGTATGTCATTGATATAGAGGTTGAAAAGGATAGCGCTTATGAGCTGCAGAGCACGTGGCTTGATGCGGTGGATCTGCTGGAGAAGAGAAGCTGGAGGCTGAAAGAGGCTCCCAGGCTGACCTATTATTTATCGGGAAACCGGCTGGTACTGCAATGGGAGGCAGAGACCAGAGAGGGAAGGGCATGGACGATGGCCAGTTGATTTTATAACGGCAGAAAAGAAGGAGGGAGCAGATGAACGGAAAAAGAATGACGGTGATAATCCTGATATTGCTGCTCTGTTTGAACTTGTTTTTGTGCGGTTATTATGTATATCAAAGGGACAGGATGAATCGGGTGCCGGCAGAGAAGATCCAGCAGATTGTGAATTTATATGAGGAAAACCAGATTGATTTTGCCTTTGAGCCTGAGGGAGAAAGCGCGCAGGGAAGGTATCTGCTGCTGGGCGAGGCTGATTTGGATAAGCTTGCAGAAACGGTGCTGGATACGGGATATGATAAATCTTATATATATGGATCCAAGGTGCAGTACAGAGCAGGGAGTGTAACGGTCATTACGGACTGGCAAAAGCATCAGATTGTATATACGGATGAGACCGGGGAGCCGGCCGAAAAGGAGAAAAATAGCTGGCAGGAGAAGGAGCTAAGTGAGGAGGAGCGGCAGCAGCTTTTGCTTCCGATTGCCCGCAGCTTTGCGCAGAAATGGCTGGGAGAACAGGTATATTTTGCAGAGAGCGAGAGACGAGAGGACAAATTTTACTTTGTTTTTTGTCAGATGCGGGAGGGAGCCGTTTTATATTTCAATCAAATTGAAATCTATATGGCGCCTCAGGGGGTGACGAGCGCTGTGCTGACATATTGGGGGATAGAAGGCGAGTCGGAAAAATCTTACAATTTATTGCCAATGGATGAAATTTTATATGCGCAATTGGGCATGATAAAAAAAGAGATGAAGGAGGACACACGGGAGACGGTTGTGCAGGTGCTGGAAGGGTATGAGCTCGCAAGTAAAGAGAAGGAGAGCCTAGGGGTCCCTGCCCTGACCATTGTGCTGGAATCTGGCAAAAAATACCGGATGAGACAGCTAGAGTAAAAAAAGGTTGATTTATTTTGAGTTTATGCTATAATAACTTAGATTTAGATAGACTCATTGATTGAGGTGGCAATTTTGGAAAAGATCATAATTCACGGGCAAAAGCCGCTGCATGGCGAGGTAGTCGTCAGCGGTTCCAAAAACGCGGCTGTAGCAATTATGCCGGCGGCGCTTTTGGCAAATGATATAGTTATATTAGAAAATGTTCCTGATATCGCAGATATTAAAAATCTGGTTCAGATTATGCAGGACATGGACGTCAAGGTAGAGTATTTGGATCAGCATACGCTGCGGATTGACAGTCGATATATGCACAATGGTTGTGTGGATTCAGAGCTTGTATGTAAAATGCGGGGCTCTTATTATTTCTTAGGGGTATTGCTGGGCCGATTTAAGCATGCGCAGGTAGCGTTTCCCGGCGGATGTGATTTTGGAGTCCGTCCCATTGATCTGCATGTAAAAGGCTTTGAAGCGCTGGGAGCGGAGGTTAATACCAAGACGCTGATCGAAATGAAGGCGCGGGAGCTCGTGGGGACCAATATCTTTTTGGATGTGGCCAGCGTGGGTGCGACGATCAATATTATGATGGCTGCCGTTTTGGCCAAAGGAACAACGGTGATTGAGAATGCGGCTAAGGAGCCGCATGTGGTGGATACGGCCAGCTTTTTAAACAGCATGGGAGCTGATGTAAAGGGAGCCGGTACCGATGTGATCCGTATCCGCGGCGTACAGAAGCTGCATGGGTCAGAGTATGCGATTATCCCAGATCAGATTGAGGCTGGCACCTATATGATGGCCAGTGCCGTTACCGGAGGCGATGTGACGATTACAAATCTGATCCCGCGGCATATGGATTCTATTTCTGCGAAGCTTCGCGAGATTGGCGTTTCGGTAATGGAGAGGGATGAGAGCATCCGGGTGGTAGGTAGTGAGCATATGAAGCCGACCAAAATTAAAACGCTTCCTTATCCGGGCTTTCCTACGGATATGCAGCCGCAGATGATGGTGCTTTTGTCCATGATCCCGGGAACCAGTATGATTAACGAGAGCATTTTTGATTCGCGCTTCCGCTATGTAGAGCAGCTGAAGCGTCTGGGCGCCAAAATAGATGTGGAGGGTCATATTGCCGTGATTGAAGGCGTGGATCAGCTGCAGGGCGGAGAGGTGCAGGCCACAGACCTGCGCGCCGGCGCTGCTATGGTGCTGGCAGGACTTGCCGCAGAGGGCAGTACGGTCATTTCAAATGTAGGATATATCGACAGAGGCTATGAAGGTATGGTGGATAAGCTGACAAAGCTGGGGGCCTGCATCGACCGAATTAATGATGACGACCCGGGACTTCATCCGGCGGAGGAGCATGCCGGCTGAAAAAAGGCCGGATTTGGCATGAGTTAAGTAAATAATGAGAGGTCGCTGCTGAGCAGGATAGCGGATATGCTTTCTGCGAAGAGCGGCCTTTTTTAGTTAGGGGGACCGGAGATAAAATGCAAATTACATTGATTACTGTGGGAAAGATCAAAGAGAAATACCTGCGTGAGGCCATAGCCGAATATGAAAAACGGCTTAGCCGGTATGGCAAGCTAAAGATGATCGAGGTGGCCGATGAAAAAACGCCGGACGATGCGGGAGCGCTGCAGGAGGAGAAAATCCGCGACAAAGAGGGAGAGCGCATTTTAAAACAGCTGCCGGAGGACGCTTATGTGATCACATTAGAAATTGAAGGCCAGATGCTGGATTCAGTGCAATTTTCTAAAAAAATGGAGCAGCTTGGCATCCAGGGCAGGAGCCATCTCTGTTTTGTGATCGGCGGCTCTATTGGTTTGGCAAAGGCAGTGCGGCAGCGCTCGGATTATGCACTCAGCTTTTCTAAAATGACATTTCCCCATCAGCTGATGCGTGTGATCCTGTTAGAGCAAATTTATCGGGCTTACCGCATTCAGATGAACGAGCCCTATCATAAATGAAGGAGGAAGACCGGATGGCAATCAATTGTGAGGAATGCATGCATTATGCGTATGATGATGAATATGAAAGCTATGTCTGCGAAATGGATCTGGATCAGGATGAGATGGAGCAGTTTCTGCGCGGAACCTTTAAAAGCTGCCCGTTTTATGAGCCGGGCGATGAGTACAAGATCGTCCGCAAGCAGATGTAAGGCTTTGTTTTGAGCGGCGTTGACATACGCTGAGCAGCAGATTATAATACAGCTATAGAAAGCAGGATTTAAAAATTCTAAATAGAAGCAGGAGACGAGTATGAAAGTATTAGTCATCGGTGGAGTAGCCGCCGGCACCAAAGCAGCGGCCAAGCTGAAAAGAACGGACCGCAGCGCACAGGTTACCCTGATTACAAAGGACCAGCATATTTCCTATGCGGGCTGCGGCCTGCCCTATTATGTGGGCGGCCTTATCGAAAATCAGGAGGAGCTCATCGTCAATACGCCGGCAAAGTATGCCGCGCTTACAGGGGTGGAGGTGCTCACACGCCGGGAGGCGATAAGCCTGAATCCGCAGACCAAAACAGTGCTTGCGCGCAATCTGGAGACAGAGGCCAAAGAAGAGTACAGCTATGACGCCTGTGTGATAGCCGTGGGCGCTTCTGCGGCCGTGCCGCCGGTTCCGGGCACAGAGCTTGCGGGTGTGTTTACGATGCGCACGCCTGAGGATGCGGTCAATCTGCGCGCTTATATCAGCGCCAAGGGCGCAAAACGGGCGCTGGTGGTCGGAGCAGGCTTTATCGGCTTGGAGGCGGCTGAGAATCTCAAGGCACAGCATCTTTCTGTTACGGCTCTGGAGCTTGCGCCGCAGATCATGCCGGGCGTGCTGGATGAGGAGATGGCGGCCTATGCTAAAAAGCATCTGCAGAAAATGGGAATTCGCATAATGACAGGCACCTCTTTGATAAGTCTTGAAGGAGAGGAAGCGGTGAGCGGCGCCCAGACGAGCGGCGGAAGAATTCCGGCAGATGTAGTTGTGCTGGCTACCGGCATCCGGCCGAATACGGACTTTTTGAAGGACAGCGGCTTGGCGATGGAAAAGGGACTGATTGTAACGGACGAAAAGCTGCGGACCAATCTGCCGGATGTGTATGCGGCCGGAGACTGTGCGCAGGTGCATAACCGGCTTACCGGGAAGCCTCAGTGGTCGCCTATGGGCTCCTCCGCTAATTATGAGGGGCGCACACTGGCGCAGGTGATCGGCGGAAATGACAAGACGTATGCCGGTGTATTAGGAACCGGCGTAGTGAGACTGCCACAGCTGAATGCCGGCAGGACGGGGCTGACAGAGGTGCAGGCTAAGGCAGAGGGATATGATGCAATCAGCGCTTTGTGCGTGACAGAGGATAAGGCGCATTATTATCCGGATGCGGCTTTCTTTGTGACCAAGCTGGTGGCAGACCGGGGCAGCCATAGACTGCTGGGCGCTCAGGTGCTGGGCCCGGGCAGTGTGGATAAGATGATTGATATTGCAGCAGTGGGTATTTCGATGGAAGCAGCGCTGGAGGATTTTGAGAACATGGATCTGGCGTATGCACCGCCGTTTTCCACAGCGATTCATCCGTTTGTACAGGCCATTTATGTGCTGCAGAATAAGCTCAGCGGAGAGCTTGAAAGCATGACGCCGGCAGAGTATGCCAGCGGGGCGGCAAAGGGCTATACAGTGCTGGATGTCAGCAAGGCGCCGAGCATCCCCGGTGCGCGGTATGTGAATCTGAATCAGGTAAACGGACCGCTGGAGGGGATCGAAAAGGATGAAAAGCTGCTGCTCGTGTGTACCCGAGGCAAACGGGCCTATTTCTTGCAAAACCGCTTAAAGCAGTATGGCTATACTCATACACGCGTACTGGAAGGTTCTACATTCTTTAATGATGTGAAAGTAGAGGGCGTAAAAGCCAGTGTGTCGGCGGAGGATATTACGAGAGTTAAGGCACTGGGCTTTTTACGCGATAAGCGTACGGCCGACTGCTTTAATGGCCGCGTGATTACGAGAAACGGCAAGATCACAACGGAGGAAAGCAGAGCGATCGCGGAGGCTGCTGAAAAGTTCGGCAGCGGAGAGATTACGATGACCTCCCGCCTGACCATGGAGATTCAGGGTGTTCCCTATGAAAATATCGAGCCGCTGCGCGAGTATCTGGCGCAGTATGGGCTGGAGACCGGCGGTACGGGCTCTAAGGTGCGCCCGGTGGTTTCCTGTAAGGGCACGACCTGTCAATACGGCCTGATCGATACCTTTGATCTGTCAGAAAAAATTCATGAGCGCTTTTATCATGGCTATAGCAGCGTCAAGCTGCCGCATAAGTTTAAAATTGCCGTTGGCGGCTGCCCAAATAACTGTGTAAAACCAGATCTGAATGATCTGGGGATTATCGGACAGCGCGTGCCGGAAATCAATCTGGAGAAGTGCCGCGGCTGCAAGGTGTGTCAGGTGGAAAATAACTGCCCCATTCAGGTAGCGCAGATGGCGGACGGCAAGATCACGATTGATCCGGACAGCTGCAACCACTGCGGACGCTGTCTGGGCAAATGTCCGTTCCATGCAGTAGAGGGCTATACAAATGGATATAAGATCTATATCGGCGGGCGCTGGGGCAAGAGAGTGGCGCAGGGACGGCCGCTTGAGAAAATTTTCACCAGTGAGGACGAGGTGCTGGATGTGATCGAAAAGGCGATCTTGCTATTCCGTGAACAGGGAAATACAGGAGAGCGCTTCTCCGATACGATTGCCCGGCTGGGATTTGAAAATGTGCAGGAGCAGCTGCTCGGTGATGAGCTGCTGAGCCGCAAAGAGGAAAATCTGGCGGCGCAGAAGCATTTAAAGGGTGGTGCAACCTGCTAAAAGAAAAAGAGGTAAGCAGATGAGAATCTGCTTGCCTCTTTTATTATTCACTCATGCTTTGCCGCAGCCGCAGCAGAATCTTCTTTTCCATGCGTGAAACCTGCACCTGCGACATACCCAAAAGCCGTCCTGTTTCGGTCTGTGTTTTGTTTTGAAAATAGCGCAGGCGAATCAGCGAATCCTCCTGCGGCGAAAGATGCTGCAATGATTCTTGCAGGGCAATGCGCTCCACACGTTCCTGTTCACCGGGCCCGCGATCTGGCAGCATGTCCTGCACCGTGAGCTCCTTGCCGGCACGGCCGGAAGGGGCTGGCGCGTCAAAGGAGACGGCGTCGCTGCAAGCGGCGAGGGCGGCGGAGATATCGGCGGCAGGTCGTCCAAGATGCTTGGAAAGCTCGGACAGGGTGGGAGAACGCCCCAGCTCCTGATCGAGCTGCTGACGGGCCTTTAGGATGGCAGCGGCCTGCTCTTTTATGCTGCGGCTGACCTTGATGAGGCCGTCGTCGCGTAAAAAGCGGCGGAGCTCGCCGAAAATGAGGGGGACTGCGTAGGTGGAAAAGGCGGTGCTGTAGCGTGTGTCGAAGCGGTCGATGGCCTTGAGGAGGCCGATGACGCCGATCTGAAAGAGGTCGTCGGGGTCATAGCCGCGGCGGCCGAGGCGTCTGACACTGGCCCAGACCAGGCCGGTGTTTTGGGCGACGAGCTGCTCACGGCTCTGCGCATCGCCCTGCTGCGCTTTGCGGATCAGCTCCAGAGTCGGCGGTTTCTTCGGGGAGGAGACGAAAGGATTTGCGCATCACCACCTTTGTTCCCTGATTGGGGATGGAGTCGACGGTGAGCTCGTCCATAAAGGTCTGCATCATGGTAAAGCCCATGCCGGAACGTTCCTCTTCGGGCTTAGAGGTGTAAAGCGGCTGCATGGCCTGATCCAGATCGGCGATACCGATGCCGTGATCCTCTACCGTGATGGTAAGGGTCTGTCCCTCAATGCGGCAGCACAGATGGATGCTGCCCTCTTTGCCGGCATAGCCGTGAATGATGGCGTTGGTGACGGCTTCGGATACGGCGGTGCGTACATCGTCCAGTTCCTCCAGTGTGGGGTCGAGGCGCGCGGCGAAGGCCGATACGATAACGCGGGCCAGGCCTTCGTTTTCGGAGCGGCTGCTGAGCTCGGCGTTGATATAATCGCTCGTATATTCTTTAGGCATGCTGCTTCCCTCCTTCCAGCGCTTGGATGGCACTTTCGGTATCATCGGATTTTTGAATGATCTTATATAGGCCGGACATGGCAAGGACGCGGTCAAGCTGCTTGGATACATGAGTAACAGCTACTCGCCCGCCGAGGGAAGCAGCTGTTTTATAACGTCCCATGATGAGACCGAGGCCGGAACTGTCCATAAAATTCATTCCTTTACAATCAAAAATTATGTGAATGGCGCCCTGCACATGGTAGGCGTCGTCAATTTTGCGCCGGATGAGATCAGAGGCGTGGTGATCCATTTCGCCCGAGAGGGCAACGATCAGGCAGCGCCCGGATTTTCGGCATTGTACCTTCATAAGCTTCCTCCGTTCTGTGTTTAGTAAATGGAAATAACTGGTAATATTGTAGCGCAAAGCAGGCGAGGATGCAATAAAAAGTCTTCGACAAATTATGCAGAGGGTAGGGTTGATAAAATAAAATATTCATGCTATCATAAAATTAGGTATTTCAGTAAAGAAAAGAGTAGTCTCCGCTGTTTCCTAAAAGATTGCATAAACATTTATTTTGTTTTTGGAGAGACTCCTTCATTTGTTAAATTTAGTATAGCATAAAGGGCTGAAAGCCTGCCGCAAATTTAAAACATAACTTTGGCACTGCCACTGCTCTTTGCAGTGTAGAATATAAAAAGAAAAGAGGAAAAACAAATGAAAAAAGCGTTACCCTTACTTATGGCCTGTTTACTTTTTGTCCTTTTTGTAACTGGCTGTAGCAGCTCCAATATTTCTCAGGAGGATTATGATGCCGTTGTAGCGGAGCGCGATTCTCTTTCTAAAGAGCGGGATTCTCTTTCTAAGGAAAATGAATTTCTCAAAAACAAGCTAGAAAAAAGCCAGGATTCTTCACAGAGTTCCTCATTCTCTGCGCCAAAATCGATTACTGCTGAGAGTATTGTAATGCACTTCTTGGATAAAATTACTTATACTAATGGTATTCAGGTTTGGGACGATGCTAGTGATCCTAATGGACTTCTCGGTTATTTCGGAGAATATAGCGGAAAGGCTGATTTTTCTGACAAGCGAATTGATCAATCTGGTAGTGTATATTTAGTCGGAGGAAGCGTAGAAACTTTTTCCTCTCAGAAAGATTGTGCTGATAGATATACATCTCTTAAGGATTTGGCTGATCAAAAAGTCATCAACCAATATATGTATAAATACGACACCGTATTATTACGTATTGATGCACTTATGTCTCAAGATGATGCAGAAAAATATTTAGATACATTAAACAATTACCTCGGGAAAAAGCCTATACTATCTTATATTCCTCAGGAAGAATCTTCTGTACCTTCTGTCGATGAAACTTCCAGCGGTGCAGAGCAGCAGGATCAGTCCAGTGAAACAGGCACTGCCGATATACCTCAGGAGTATAGGTCTGCACTTGCTAAGGCTAAGACCTATAGCGATACTATGCATATGTCAAAAGCAGGTCTATATGATCAATTAACCTCCGAATACGGAGAAAAGTTTTCTGCTGAAGCTGCTCAATATGCAGTTGATCATGTCCAAGCTGATTGGAATCGCAATGCTCTGGAAAAGGCAAAGATATATCAGCAAAGCATGAATATGTCGCCTGCTGCAATTTGGGATCAACTCGTTTCAGAATACGGAGAGCAGTTCACTAAAGAAGAAGCTGATTATGCAATAGAAAATCTTCCGCAATAAAGTAAGTCAAAACTATGATTTGGATAAGATGGCTGAGTATCTAAAAGTAAAATAAAAAGAATCGGAGAAACTGACAATACACCTTCAAAAGCAAGATGCTTTTGGAGGTGTATATTTTATATCTCTTTGTGGAAAACTGGAAACAGTTTAGTTTCGGAAAGGATGAAAACGATGTCAGCAGATAAAACCCTATATGTGAAGCCGTCAAAACAGGCAAAGGTCGTTGGCAAAAAGGAAATTACCGTGCAGGATCTGGCGAAGCTGGAGGGAGATCAGACGCTGGTGGAGCAGATGCTGCCGGTCGTGGTCATGCGCGTTAAAAAGCCGGACCAAGAGCAGAAGCTGTACGCCAGCTTTTTAGATATTGCCAAAGCGATTCGCAAGGTCAATCCCAATGTGACGCTTGACTGTGTAGGCGAGCTGGATACGATGATCATGTATGCGCCCGAGATGAAGCAGCCAAAAAAAAGCGTGGAATTTTTGAAGGTTCTGCTCGTGTGCATCATTTTGTTTTTTGGATCCGCGCTTGCCATCATGACCTTTCATAATGATGCTTCTGTGCCGGATGTGCTTAAAATTGTGCATACAATTTTCACCGGAGAGGAAACGGACAGACCGGTGCTTCTCATCATTTCTTATGCAGCCGGAATCGCAATTGGCATTATGAGCTTCTTTAATCATTTTGGCAGAAAAAAGCTGACCGACGATCCAACGCCGGTGCAGGTAGAATTTGTCGCCTATAAAAAACAGATTGATGACGCTGTGGTAGATGAACTGGAGAATCAGCAGCAATGAGAGAGGTAGGCTTATGTTTATTTGGCATTGCCTCCGGCATTGTGATTTCAGGCGGCGTATTTGCCTTTATTGTCATCATCGGGATTGTGCCGCGGCTTGTGCAGAGGACTAAGACGGCCAAGCATATTCTGCTGTATGAATCGGTGATTAGCTGGGGCGGTGTGATTGGCACGCTGACTATGCTGGGTGATCATCTGCTGACGGACATGGGATGGGTCGAGGTTCCGATTGGCATAGGATACGGCGTGTTTGTAGGATGTCTGGCAGTGGCCATTGCCGAGGTGCTGGACGTCATTCCCATCATGTGCCGCCGTTTAAAAGTAGCTAAAAGCATTCCCTGGCTCATGCTGGTGCTGGCTGCCGGCAAAACGGTCGGGGCATTGATTTATTTCTTTGTGCCGGGATTTCTTATATTGAAATAAAAGGAAGGGGGATTCAATTGAAAGTAGAGAAGCAGCAATATCAAATGTGGGTGGAGCAGATCTCCCCGCAGACGAACCTATGGCTTGGATGCCTAAAAGCTTTTTTAGTGGGAGGACTGATCTGTGTATTGGGGCAGTGTATCCGCAATTTTGCGCTGACAATAGACGGTGTGACAACAGAACAGGCGGGGATCTGGACCAGCATCACGCTGATTTTTCTGGGAGCCTTTGTAACGGGAATCGGATGGTATGACAATCTGGGGCATTTTGCTGGCGCCGGATCGATTATTCCGATTACCGGTTTTGCTAACGGCATTGTTTCATCGGCGATTGAATACAAAAAAGAGGGATTTATTTTGGGGCTGGGCGCAAAAATGTTTTCGATTGCCGGCCCGGTGCTGGTGTACGGAACGCTTGCCTCATCGCTGGTGGGGCTGGCGTATTGGATCATAGGGAGGTTTTAACGTGGGAAAGATGCTTGGCAAGCAGAGTGTGATTTTTGAAAATCCGCCTGTGATTATTTCAGAAGCGAGCGTGGTAGGGCCTAAGGAAGGCGAAGGCCCGCTCGGCAGCTTTTTTGATACCGTATGGAAGGATGAGAAAAATGGAGCAGAGTCTTGGGAAAAAGCGGAGAGTCAGCTGGTGCAGCAATCGCTGGAGATGTCCATTCAGAAAGCGGGGCTATCTAAGGAACAAATTCGTTATCTGGTAGCCGGAGACCTCCTCAATCAGCTGACCGCAACACACTTCGGAGTAAGGGATCTAAACATTCCTTTTATTGGCGCCTATGGCGCGTGTTCAACGATGGGGCTGTCTATGGGGCTCGCGGCTATGCTGATTGACGGCGGCTTTGCCGATTATGCGGCTGCGGAAGCATCAAGCCATTTCTGTACGTCGGAGAAGCAGTTTAGAACGCCACTGGGCTATGGCTCGCAAAGGCCGCTGTATGCCACATGGACGGTGACGGGAAGCGGGAGCGTGATCCTTGGCCGCAAGGAGTCCGAGAGGAAGGACGGTCGTCAAACCGTTGTGGTGAGCGGCATGACCACGGGAGCAATCGTGGACTATGGCATCAAGGACGCTTTTAATATGGGCGGAGCGATGGCTCCGGCGGCTGCAGCGGTTATGCTAGCGCATTTTCAGGATTTTTCGCGCACTCCGGAGGATTATGACTGCATTTTCACAGGTGATCTTGGATATTATGGAGCCGAGCTCCTGCAGAAGCTGATGGAGAAGGACGGATATCTCCTGGAGGGGCATTACCGTGACTGCGGCACAATCATCTATGCCAAGGAAGAGCAGGATACGCATGGGGGCGGCTCCGGCTGCGGTTGCAGCGCGGTTACGCTGACCGGCTATTTGATGAAAAAGCTGCGCGGCGGCAAGCTGGGACGGATTTTATTTATCCCTACAGGAGCGCTTCTATCACCGCTCAGCAGTCAGCAGGGAGAGAGCATTCCCTGTATCGCTCATGCGGTCGTGATTGAGACCAAAGGATATTGCCGCACGGCGGAAAGGAGCTGACGCGATGGAATATATTAAGGCATTTATCGTGGGCGGACTGATCTGCATCGTGGGACAGATCATCCTACAAAGAACGAAGCTTACACCAGCGCGGATTGTTGTGATTTTTGTGGCCGCTGGCGCCATACTGACGGGTCTCGGCGTATATGAGCCATTGGTAGAATTTGCAGGCTGCGGTGCCACTGTGCCTCTGACAGGGTTTGGATATACGCTGGCCAAGGGCGTAATGAAAGCAGTGCAGGAAGTAGGAATTTTAGGTATTTTCACCGGCGGCTATCAGGCAGCAGCTGGCGGCGTGGGCGCCTCGATTCTGTTTGGTTATCTGGCCTCGGTAATTTTTGAGCCCAAATCGAAAAAATAAGAACGTAAATCAACTCCCTTCTAAAAACAAGTTATGCAGAGCTTGTTATAAAGAAGGGAGTTCGTTTTATTGATTGCCGAATTCATTGTATAAAACCATCTGACTGATAAGCACAGATGAATGTAAAAATTTCTTCATTGAATTAATCAAGTAAATATTTTTCACAGAAATCTTTAGCTGTAATAATCTGGATATTCTCATATTCTTTAATGATAAGCAAGTCTTTATCGCCGCTGACAATATACAACGCATGGGAATCTTTTGCACATTCCAGAAATTTATTATCATCTGAATCGCGACATATTTCAATATGGGAGGATGGTTCAATTATTTCCATAGTTTTAATTAATGGAATAAGAATTGTTCTATTTATGTGTCCTTGCTTTCGGTCAATCATCTCCTGTATAATTTCTTCGTATTCATTAATAATTTCAAACGTAGCATAAGCTGTTATTTTCCCGTTGACAATAGAGCTGAGAATTTTTCTGGGAAATCCACCAAAAAACACACCTGAGATTAAAACATTAGTATCTATAACAATTCTCATGTTCTTTTTTTCCTTCTTGAAGATTTAATGATATCATTAACGTCATTTTCGGTATAGCCAACAGTTGCTGCCCATTTTTGTGCCTCGTCTAACGTTGCTTCAAATTCTTCTGCGGAGGGAAGCTTTAATGGTTTAAGCATGATAACATCTCCGGAGGCATATGCAACCAACTTATCTCCGGTATCAATTGACAAGCGTTCACGAATGCTGACCGGGAGGGAAATCTGTCCTTTTGAAGAAACGGTTAATATCTGTGTATTCATTTAATTTTTACTCCTTTTAGGTAAGATTTTCTTACTTATATTATGCCACGATATAGCTATTTATACAAGAAAATTATTATCCACCATTCCTATCGTTTTCTTCCTAGCCGGTTTCACTCATATAGCGTTTTAATAATAAACCTCAATTAATAAAGGAACCGGAGCATGAAGTTTCGGTTCCTTTTCTTTGCTTGAAAATGATTTTAAAAATCCAGATTGTTGACGGTACGCGGGAAAGGAATTACATCGCGGATATTGGTCATACCGGTGACGTACATAATGAGCCTCTCAAAGCCAAGGCCAAATCCGCCGTGACGTACGCTTCCATAGCGGCGCAGATCCAGATACCACCAGTAATCCTCTTCGCGCATGCCAAGCTCACGGATGCGCGTTTCCAAAATGTTCAGACGCTCCTCACGCTGGCTGCCGCCGCAAAGCTCTCCGACACCGGGAACCAAAAGATCGGCTGCAGCAACGGTCTTTTCGTCATCATTGAGGCGCATATAGAAGGATTTGATCTCCTTTGGATAATCCGTAACGAAAACCGGTGTACCCTCAAAGGCAACCTCCGTCAGATAGCGCTCATGCTCTGTCTGCAAATCGCAGCCCCATTCGGGCTTGTAATCAAACTGCTTGCCGCTCGCCTGCAGAATTTCAATGGCCTTTGTATAAGAGCAGCGCACAAAGTCTTTATTCACAATGGTGTTCAAACGCTCTAAAACCGTCTTATCTACAAAGC
Source organism: Lachnospiraceae bacterium (assembly GCA_022794035.1). Lineage (NCBI taxonomy): Bacteria > Bacillati > Bacillota > Clostridia > Lachnospirales > Lachnospiraceae > Lachnospiraceae bacterium. The sequence continues at coordinate 63,146 of JAAWDX010000005.1, forward strand.
CGTTAAAGAAGGCAAGCTCATCAGCGGCATGCTCAAGCAGATAGCGAATTACATATTTAAGCATATCCTCTTCGAGCTGCATCACATCGGCAAGATCTGCAAAGCAGATTTCAGGCTCCATCATCCAGAATTCGGCCGCATGGCGCGGCGTATTGCTGTTTTCAGCACGGAAGGTAGGGCCAAAGGTGTAGATATTGCGGAAGGCGGTAGCAAAGGTCTCGCCGTTTAATTGACCGCTGACAGTAAGGTTAGCCTCTTTGCCGAAAAAGTCTTCGCTGTAGTCAATTTTTCCGTCTTCGCCGGTGGGCACGGAGGCAAGATCAAGCGTCGTCAGGCGAAACATTTCGCCGGCGCCTTCACAATCACTGCCGGTGATGATCGGCGTATTAACATAAACAAAATCACGCTCCTGAAAGAAACGATGAATGGCAAAGGCCGCCAGAGAACGCACGCGAAATACGGCCTGAAACGTGTTGGAGCGAGGACGCAAATGTGCAATTGTACGCAGGTATTCAAAGGAATGCCGCTTTTTTTGCAAAGGATAGTCGGGAGTCGAAAGTCCTTCGATTTCAACCGAAGCGGCCTGAAGCTCGAAAGGCTGTTTGGCCTGGGGCGTCATCACAAGCCGTCCGGTCACAATGATAGAGGAACCAACGGGCAAGCGGCTGATTTCACTGAAATTATTCAGCTTGGACTCCTCGTATACGATCTGTAAAGTGTTAAAAGAGGTACCGTCATGAAGCACGATGAACCCCAGAGACTTAGAGTCCCGAATACTGCGCACCCAACCGGTGACAGTGATGGTTTGATCCGCATATTGATCAGGCTTCTTAAAAAGCTCACGGATTAAAACACAGTCCACATTAAAACTCCTTTCTTGCTCAGGTTATATTCCTGAGTTAATTTGATGATACTAGTTTTATCTGCCGCGCAGCATTTGACAGATGATGGAAATATCGGTATAATGCTACAGAAAACAGATTACAGACCATTATAGCATTGCACCTTAAAATTGGCAAGGACAAAATTTCAGTCTGTAAACGGAGGATTTTTACAATGAAAAAGAAAAGAAAAGGGCTCGCCCTCATATGCGGCCTGCTGCTGTCACTGAGCATGATCGGCTGCAGCGCGCCAAAGGACATCTCCCTGCAGGAGGTTCACGCGCAGATCAAAGAAGCATACGGAGAAAACTATTTGCCCTCCATGCCCTATGATTCACAGATTCTGGAGACGATATACGGCATAAAGCCAGAATGGGTCGAAGAATTTACGGCTGAAGGGCCGGCAATGAGCGCGCATGTGGATACCTTTATTGCCATCAAGGCAACAGAGGGGAATGCCGACAATGTCAAAAATGCGCTGGAAGCCTATAAGCAGGCCAATATAGAATCCGGATTTAACTATCCCATGAATCTGGCCAAGATCGAACAGTCAGAGGTCTATCAGATCGGCGATTACGTGTTCTATCTTCTGCTGGGCGCTTATTATGAAGGCGAAGATGAGAACGAGGAGCCGGCCTTCTATCAGGAGCAGACCAAGATCGGTCTCGATGTGCTCAAGCAATACGAATAACAGAGGCTCAAAGCTTAAAGAGCAGACCACTAAAGGGCGGCAGATCCAGCATCAGCTGCCCTTTTTGATAGGTAAAAAGCTTTTTTGGCTCAGCCGTTTGACCGCCAAAACATTCTTCATCGCTGCACAGCAGCAAAGCCGGACGAGATTTGCCGGCAAGCTTTAAGCTAAAGGCATGCCGGGGTTCATCCGAGAAATTAAAGACTGCCAATAGACTTTCTTTTTCGGTATGACGCAAAAAAGCATACACGCTGAGCGCCTCCTCATGGCAGTCCACCCACTGAAATCCTTCCTGCTCATGATCGGCGGCATACAAGGCTGGATGCGTCATATAGAGCTCATTTAGCCGGCGCAGATAATGATAAAAGCTGTCATGATTCGGATAGCGCAGGATATCCCAGTCCTGCTCGCGCGATTCATCCCATTCGCGCAGCTGCCCGATCTCACCGCCCATGAAATTCAGCTTTTTTCCTGGATGCGTCATCATATACAGATAGAGCGCACGCCCCTGAGGAAATTTATCTTCATAGTCCCCCTGCATTTTCTGCAGGATCGTGGCCTTGCCATGCACATTCTCATCATGGGAAAAGGGCAGCAGATAGCGTTCGTTATAATAATACATCATAGAAAAGGTAAGCTTATGATAATGCTGCGGCCGCTCCTGCGGCGTTTTTTTGAAATAATCAAGCGTGTCATTCATCCAGCCCAGATCCCATTTGTAATCAAAGTCCAGACCGCCGGAGGCGGCAGAGGCAGTAACGCCCGGATAGCTGGTAGAATCCTCTGCGATGAGCATGGCAGACGGATGAAGCTCATGAAGAGCCTGATTCATATTCCGAAGAAAAGCAGCCGCGGCATGGTTGACGCCTCTGGCGGGATCGCCCTGCCAATACAGAGCACGGCTGATGGCATCCATACGCAGTCCGTCGAAGTGGTATTCGCTGAGCCAGTAATTGGCGGCTGACTGCAGGAAAGAGCACACATCAGGGCGGGAATGGATGAAATTGTAGGTGCCCCATTCGCTTTCGCCTACATCGTGGTGCGGATATTCGTAGAGCGCTGTGCCGTCAAATTGATGAAGACCGTAGGAATCGACGGCAAAATGAATGGGCACGAAGTCGAGGATAGCACCCAGACCGGCCTGATGCAGCTGGTCGATGAGGGATTTGAGCTGCCGCGGCGTGCCATAGCGCGAGGTGGGACTGAAAAAACCGGTGTTCTGATAGCCCCAGGAGCCATCGAAGGGATGCTCGGAGAGCGGCATGAATTCGACATGCGTGTAGTGGCTTTGCTTCAGATAGGCGATGAGGGGCTCGGCAAGCTCTTCATAGCTGTACCAGCCGTTTGGGGCGTCCGGATTGGTACGCCAGGAGCCGAAATGCAGCTCATAGATATTGAGCGGGTCATGAAAGCAGCGTGTTCGTTTTTTCATCCATTTTTGATCATGAAAGGTATAGTCGTTCAGATCAACAATACGCGAGCAAAGACCGGGACGCAGCTCCATACTGAAACCATAGGGGTCAGAGTGGCGCACACGGGTGCCGGCATGATCATAGATGCAGTAGTGATAGAGCTGACCGGGAGCCGCCTGCGGATGGTCATATTCATAAAACTGGCTGTTTCGCTGCATGTCAATCTCCTGCCAGTTTGTAAATTCTCCCATCAGCGTTACGCGGCTGGCGGCTGGGGCATAAACGCGAAACTGTGTGCCGCCAGCATGGGGATGAGCGCCGAAAAACTGATAGGCGTCCATGGTCTGACCTTGATAGAAAGCTTGAAAATCCATACTATTCTCCATTAAAAAGAGGTAGAGAGCCTGGTTCATACGGTTGGTTATGCCGAGAACCAGGCTCTTTGCGTCAATAGTGTTTATTATTTATTTGGGCTGCTCGCTGTTTTTAAGGGTTACGTCGTGATAGCCGCCTTCTACGATGCTGGTGGCAGAAACGAGCGTGATCTTGGCCTTTTCCTGCAGCTCAGGAATGCTCAGGCAGCCGCAGTTGCACATCGTGTGCTTTACCTTGCTCAGGGACAGGTTGACATTGTCTTTCAGGCTGCCGGCATAGGGCACATAGGAATCCACGCCTTCCTCAAAGGAAAGCTTTTTGTCGCCGCCCATATCGTAGCGCTGCCAGTTGCGGGCGCGGTTGGAGCCCTCGCCCCAGTATTCCTTCATATATGTACCGTTCACCATGATGCGATTGGTGGGGCTTTCGTCAAAGCGGGCGAAATAACGGCCCAGCATCATGAAGTCAGCACCCATGGCCAGAGCCAGCGTCATATGATAGTCGTGCACGATGCCGCCGTCGGAGCAGATCGGGATATAAATACCGGTTTCCTTAAAATATTCATCACGTGCCTGCGCAACCTCAATGACGGCGCTGGCTTGTCCGCGGCCGATACCCTTTTGCTCACGAGTGATACAGATGGAGCCGCCGCCGATACCGATTTTAATAAAGTCAGCGCCTGCCTTAGCCAGATACAAAAAGCCCTCGCGGTCAACTACGTTGCCGGCGCCTACCTTTACGCTGTCGCCGTATTTAGAACGGATGAAGTCGAGCGTCAGCTTCTGCCATTCGGAAAAGCCCTCGGAGGAATCGATACACAGCACATCTGCACCGGCCTCTACTAAAGCGGGCACGCGCTCCGCATAATCGCGCGTATTGATGCCCGCACCCACGATGTAGCGCTTGTGCTCATCCAGCATTTCATTGGGGTTTTCCTTATGGGATGAGTAATCCTTGCGGAAAACAAAATATTTCAGGCGCTGGTGCTCGTCCACAATCGGTAGGGAGTTGAGCTTATGCTCCCAGATAATATCATTTGCTTCTTTTAAGGTAATGCCGTCCTTAGCATAAATAATGGACTCAAACGGCGTCATAAATTCCTTGACCTTGGTCTGAGGATCCATACGGCTCACACGATAATCACGGCTTGTCACAATGCCGACCAGCTTGCCGGTGGGCGTGCCGTCCTCTGTCACCGCCATGGTGCTGTGCCCGGTCTCCTGCTTGAGCGCGAGCACATCCGCCAGCGTATCTTCAGGATTGATATTCGAGTCACTGGCAACAAAGCCGGCCTTGTAATTCTTTACGCGTGCCACCATGGCCGCCTCTTCTTCAATCGTCTGAGAGCCGTAAATAAAAGAAACGCCACCCTCTGTGGCCAGCGCAATGGCCATTTTTTCGCCGGATACCGACTGCATGATCGCAGAAACCATCGGGATATTCAGGCTAAGAGGGCACTCCTCCTGCCCCTTGCGGTACTTAACCAGAGGAGTTTTAAGGCTAACATTACTGGGAATGCACTCAGAAGAGGAATATCCCGGCACCAGCAGATACTCGCTAAAGGTGTGGGAAGGTTCGGAAAAATAATAAGCCATTGTAAGAGTCTCCTTTACGTATTCTAATTTAATTTGTTATTATATCAGCCGCCCCTTAGTTGGTCAATCCCGTTTTATCACAAAGCCAAAAAGAAAATTTTGAAGAATGTGAGCGATTTGCATAAAAACTGCAGGAGGCTCTTGCAAAATAGGTTGGCCCGCGGGGCGGGCAGCCGCTGATGGCCTACTTCATCAGAGGTGCGTCGCCTGGGCACATTGCGCCTGTGGCGCTAAACGGGCAAGAATAAAGGGTTTTGCCGGCGGCCCCTAAAAAAGCTGCTTTTCTTTATTTACAAAAATAGATTTTGGCAGAAAAAATACGATAATAGAAGTACAGTGAAAAACCGTGTCACGGAAATCCAAAAGGATTTCATGGTAGTATGATGGGTTTGTTTTGCTGTAGGTGGTGCATGGCTTCGAGACAATCTCTAGCCAACTGGAGCCCGGAATCTTTTGTCAAATTACAGCGAAGCTATGGGCCTTGAGATTCCGGGTGCTTTTTAAGGAGGACAGCAGTAGATGAAGCGCTTTCAGGTGTGGGTGGATTTGCAGGACAGACAATATGCAAAGCGGCTGATTGATTTTTTAAATATGCGGTACGGCAGGCAGATGCAGGCATTTCCAAAAGGAAAGAAGGAGGTTCTGCCGGATGGGCGGGGAATTTTACTCAGCGATCGTCAGACAGAGGAAACCAAATATGGCAGGCTGATGCTGGTTTCGGCGAAGGAGGGGGTGAATCCTTATCAGTCGGGGCATCAGATTGCTAAGGCAATTTTGGAACGGTATGAGCAGGAGGGGGAGGAGTCATATTCAGAGAAAGAAGGAGAAGGCGACTGGGTGAGCGTGTACTCTGCTATCGGCGGAATCGGAAAGAGCACACTGGCCATGGGGCTGGCACAGGCATTGGCGGAGGAAGGGAAAAAGGTATTGTATTTGCCGCTGGAGGGACCCTCTGCATGGGTTTTGTATTATCAGTATCCGTTTGCATATACATTATCCGACTTGCTGTACTGCTTTTTGATGGACGGGGCACAGAAGAGCAGGAGGTAGCTGCAGGATATGATCTATAAGCAGGGCAGCGGCGTATATTTTCTGCCGCCCTGTTTATATCCTGATGATTTGATGGAGCTCACAGAAGAAGAGATAGATGGATGGATGAATATGCTAAAGGATGCTTTTGAATATGTGATTGCGGATATGAATAGTCAAATGATTCGGCCGCTGCGAATAGCTCTGGAAAAGAGCACACGGCTCTGCTATTTGATGGATGCTCGGGCAGAAGGGGAGGCAAAGTGGCAGGACGTTCAGACAAGACAGCGGCAAAAGGAGCACGCGGATGTTTTTTGCCGATACGGGGAAAGGAATAAACAAAATGAGATTTTACTTCCGGAGGAGGCGCAATTGTTTGAAATCTGTGAAGGAAAAAAGCGGTTTAGAAAGGAAACGGCGTATTTCAGATGTCTGAAAAAGACCATAGCGGCATGGAGCTGAGAGATATATATTTGCAATGCAAAAAAAGAATTAAAGAAAGGGTGCGGGAGGAAGATGCCTATACTGATGAGGCCGTAAGAAAAATAATCCTACAGGTGATTGGGGAGGAGCATAGAAAAAGCTGGATTCCAATTCGAGAGAGAATAGCGGTTGGCCGGCGTATTTTCTATGCACTGCGCAGATTGGATGTGCTGCAGCCGCTGATGGAAGACGAAGAGGTTACAGATATTATGGTCAATGGACCCGATCATATTTATTATGAGAAACATGGGCAGATGAGGCGATATCAAGAAAAATTTGAAAGCAGGCAGCGTCTGGAGGATTTGATTCAGCAGATCGTCGGCAATGTAAACCGGAGCGTAAATGAAGCGAGTCCGATTGTCGATGCGCGGCTTGCAGATGGTTCTCGGGTGCACGTAGTACTGGCACCGGTTGCACTAAATGGCCCGATACTTACAATTCGGCGTTTTCGCACTGAACCGATTACGATAGAGGATCTGATTGCCTGGCAAACGCTGACCAGAGAGATGGCCGATTATTTAAAAGCAGCCGTTGAGCAAAAGAAAAACATTTTTGTCTGCGGCGGGACGGCATCAGGTAAGACAACGCTGCTGAATATTTTATCCAACTTTATTCCCAGAGAGGAACGCATCATCACGATCGAAGATGCGGCGGAGCTTCGTTTAGCCGGTTTGGAAAATATAGTGACGCTGGAGACCCGAAATGCCCGTGCAGACGGCAAGGGGCAGATATCTATGCAGGAGCTGATTAAAGCGAGTCTGCGGATGAATCCTGATCGTATTATTGTAGGAGAGGTAAGAGGAAAGGAAGCGCTCGATATGCTGCAGGCTATGAATACGGGACATGAGGGCTCTCTGTCTACAGGACATGCCAATGACTGCAGGAACATGCTGATGCGAATTGAAACGATGGTTTTGATGGGAGCGGATATGCCCTTGCAGGCAATCCGTCAGCAGATTGCCTCTGCTATTGACTTGTTGGTCTATATAGAGAAGGGGAAAACGGGTCAAAGAAGGGTTACAGAAATGATCAGGGTAAAAGGATATAAAAACGGAGAAATTCAAACAGTGCCAGTCTTTTATCAGAATCAATGGTACAAGGAGGAAGCGGAGTGAATGAGAAGATCGATTACGAAAGGTATCCTCTGCAGATCAGACAATACGCCTTAAGCAGTTTATTAGGCATGACGGGTGCAGCACTGATCATGGTCATTTTTTATCGAAATATCTGGATGGTCTTGCTGGCATGCGCAGGAGGCGGTATCTTTGCTCCCTTTTATTATAAAAGATATCTAATCGATAAGCGCAGGAAGCAGCTGCGGGAGGAATTTAAGGATGCGCTGTATAGCCTTATCGTTTCGTTAAGAGCAGGCCGTTCTCTGGAGGGTGCGTTTGCCGCCTCGCTGGAGGATCTGGATGCCGAGATGACACCGCATATTTATCGCGAGTGGCAAGAGGTTATCGCGCAGCTGCAGGTAGGAATCCCGGTTGAGGAGGGGCTGCGGGAATTTGGAAAACGCAGCGGTGTAGAAGAGATTCAAAGCTTTGCCAGAACGGTGGAGGTATGTAAACGCTCAGAGGGCGATATTGCCAAAGTAATGGAAAACACGATTGATCTGCTGCAGGAGAGAATGGAAATTCAAATGGAATTAAAGGTGATTTTAGCCAAAAAGAAGACCGAGCAGAAAATTTTAAATGTGATGCCATTTGTGGTGATTGGATTGTTATTATTGCTGTCACCCGATTATCTGGAGCCGCTTTATGATTCTCTGCAAGGCAAGCTGGTAATGACAATTTGTATGGTACTTAGCGTGGTCAGCTATGCGGTGTCTAAGAAGATATCCAATATTGCTATGTAAGAAAGCGCAGATAGGAGAAGGGGAATGTGGATTGTCAGTATGGCAGCGGAGCTGCTGCTTTTGGTTTGGATCATATATTCCTGGAAAAAGGCAGGAAAAATAAAAGCAAAATGGAAGAAGGAGAGTCTGGTATTTCGAGTCTTACTGCCTGCCGGAAAGGCAATTTCGGATCATGTGCCCATTTCGGAAAAGCGCATGCAAAAGCGGCGTATATATTCTATTTTGTGTCAGCTTACTAGTGAAAAAGAAGGGAGGGAGCAGTATTACTTTTACCGGTGGAAGCGATGCGGATTAGCAGTGGGGATCCTCCTTCTTTGCAATACAGTCTGGATGGGAATGCACATAACAGAGAAACAAAAGGGGGAAACATTTAATTCTATTCAGGAAAGACCTATTTATGGAAGTGGCAGCCAAAAAGAAGAAGTAACCTTAGTTTTAGAGAGAGCTGACGGCGCAGCGGAGCATACATTTTCGCTGTCCATCCCGGAAAAGGCTATTACAGAGGAGGCAGCTGTAAAGAGGCTGGAGGAGGGGTTAGCTTATGTGAAGAATGAATGGCAGGGGAGGCTTGTGCTAGCGGATATATCACTGCCGGCGCGGTGGAAAGAGGTTTCGCTGGTTTATGAAAGTCTTACCCCAGAGCTTTTAAAAGAAAACGGTCGTTGGGTAGGGACCTTAGCGAAGCAGCGGCAGTCGATCCTGTTAAGGATCACCGGCAGCATAGCAGGGCAAAGCAGGAGTACTGAGGTTCAGATGTGGGCGCCGGCACTTGCAGAGATATCGCCGGAGGAGCGAGTAAAAATGATTGCCGAAAAAGCTCAGGCAGGAGATTACACAGAAGAAGGAGTTGTACGGCTGCCCACAGAGACAGAGCTGGGTGAATCTCTTTATTGGACGAAAAGGAAGCCGTCATCGTATGCGTATCTGGGATGCCTGAGCTTATTGTCTTTATTTGTTTTTTGGCAGCAGGAAAGAGAATATAAACAAAAAATAAAGGATAGACAGTATCAAATAGAACAGGCCTATCCTGAATTTATCAATGAGCTGGTGATTTTGCTGGGAGCCGGTCTGAGCTTTTCGGCTACCTGGAAAAGGCTGGGAGAGGATTATCAAAAGCAGCGAGCAGAGGGAAAAGAGGAAAATCCATTGTATGAGGAGATTTATCAGGAGAGCAGGCAGCTGCAAGCGGGTGCATCGATGAGAGAGGTGCTGGAGGAGTTTATCGCCAATATCCGCTCTAAGCAGGCACGTCGCTTTGCGGTACTGGCGATTCAAAATTTGAAAAGAGGAGATGCATTTCTGATCTCCCGATTAAAGGAGCTTAATCAGGAGGCGTGGGAGCTTCGCAAAAAACAGGTAAGGGAAAGATCAGAGGAGGTGGATACAAAGCTTCTGTTTCCGTTGATGCTGATGCTGATTGTCATCTTAATGATTGTCTTAACCCCGGCAATGATTTCAATGCAGGTATAAATCGTTTTACGAAGAAAGGAAAATGATGGGAAGAGCATATTGGAAAATACGAAATATAGTAGAAAACAATGATGGATTCGGAACGATTGAGCTTATTTTGTTGATTTGTGTACTGATTGGCTTGGCACTTATGTTTAAAGATACGATTGTTGATTTTGTCAGCGGTATTTTAGACAACATTTCTAATCAGGGAGGCGTGTTTGATCCTGGCACGATTGTTGGATGAAGGGAAGCCTTACGGTAGAACTATCACTCCTGTTTCCTCTGCTTTTCATCAGTTTCATTCTTGTACTGCAAGGCAGTCTTTATGTTTTCTATAGACTGTATACACAATGCCTTGCAGAGCAGAGCTTTATGGTTTGTGAAGAGCAGAGAAGGTCGGGAGAAACGCCAGAGACCTCTATGCAGAGAGCGAAAGAATATTTATTGGAGAGAACAGCTGCCCTGCCGGTACAAATAGAAGCAGCGAACTGGCATAAGGAGGAAGCTTGGTTCAAAGAGTCATACACAATAAAGCTTGAGCTGCGGTATAGGTTCTTAATTTCTTTGCCGTGGACGGTGCAGAGCAAGGATAGTCAGATCAATCCGGTGCGATTTAAAAACCGTGTAGATTTCCTTTGGGAGAAAGGAAAAGTGTTTTTGGAGAATCACAGGTGAAAAGGCAGTTTATGAAAGTATGTCAAGGCAGTGTAACGGTGTTTTTTTCAATGATTTTTCTTTCTGTACTTGTTTTTTTATATGGGATATGGACATTAGGAAAGTCGGTTTTAATAAGAACGGATATACGAAGGGATATAGATGCAGCGGCTTTTTCGGTCTTAGCAGAGTATGATCAGGCTTGGGTCAGGGAATATGGCTTATATGTTATTCCAAAAGATCAATTGGAGCAGAGCCTTCGGTTTTATCTAAATGAGAATTGCGGACATGCCTGGGGGACCTATGAGCTTACTGCGTTAGAGCTTACGGAGGTGAGGAGTCTGCAGAGCCTGCCTGTTTTGCAGCAGCAGATTTTAGCTTTCATGGAAGTCAGAGGCTTTTTGAATTTCATAGAAGAAGCAGTGAGTCTGCTGCAACAGGTGCAGGAAAAGGATAAACAGGTGACAGAAGAAAATGAGTGGCAGGACATGGCGCAGCTGCAGTGGATTCAAAATATCTATGCGCAGATGGTGACTAACTTAGAAGGGATTCGCCAAGATGGATATCAAAATCCATTTAGTATCAATTTGCTGCTGAAGGCAGATCCTGCTTATGAGGAAGTCAAGGCAGCGGTAGGCCCGCAGCAGCCAAGTGTGGAAGATGTTGCCGTATTAGAAAAGGCATATTATGCATTAGATCAGACTGCGGCCATATGCAGAGAAACAGTGCAGCTTAGCTATGGGCTGGAAGGAGAGCTGGAAAAACTGAAAAATACGGATTTAATACCGGTTACCACGGTTCAGCTACAGTCATACCGAGCGTGCTGGGAGGAAAATGCAAAATTATGTGCGGAAGCATCTCAGGCAATTCAGACTTGGTTAAAGGAGGCAGGAGAACATCACCAAAGGGCAATAGAAACGGTAAATCAATTATGTAATTATGAGCGATCCATTCATCTGCCCTATGAATATCGAGAAAAGGAAAACTCATGGGATTTTACAGGGCTTTTATCTTATTTAAAGGGGTATACGGAGGATATCAGCCGCTTTGCCCCTAATAAAGAGCTTGATCTGGGGCTGATAGAAAAGGAGAATAACGAAGGGCAGGAGATAGGAGATATAGGGCTGGATGGTTCATTTAAAGAGTTATTTTTAATTACAGAATACGCAATGGGTACTTTTCAAAATCTGCGGGAGATATTGGACAAGGAAGAGGGAAAAGCGCCGTACAATTTACGAGGAGAGGAAAAGGAAAATCGGTATTTATCTAATGAGATTGAATATCTAATCGTGGGCAAGGCAAATGAATATCGAAATGTAGAGGGGAGCCGGCAGCGGCTTATAGGGCTGCGGGTTGTCCTAAATATGGCTTATCTTTTGACTGACACAGAAAAGCGTTTAGAAATTGAGGCAATTGCAAACACAGTAGGCGGAATTTTACTTCCGGGAATTGGAAATGGAATTGCATTTGGAGTGCTGCTGGCAGCCTGGAGCTATGGAGAAGCAATTGCGGATTACCGTACTTTGTTACAGGGCGGTGGGATTCCCATATGGAAAACAGAAGCAAGCTGGCAGACAAGCCTGAGCAATATCATATCTATGGATTTTTCAGATGAAACCGAAAGAAGAGAAGGCGGTCTCTCCTATGAGCATTATATGAGGCTGCTGCTTTATATGGTGGGGCAGGAAACGCTGCTGTCACGCATTCAGGATTTATTGTATTTGAATCATCAAAAGAAAAGCATGGATGAATATATAACCGGATTTTCTATAGAAGGAGCGGTGCAGCATTGGGGAAAAGAGAGAAGCTTTTCGGGGGCATATCAATATGAGTTTTATCGGTAAGCACCTTAGAGGTTCAATGGTAGTAGAAGCGGCCTTAATATTTCCATGGGTTATTGCAGTTATCCTGCCATTTATTTATTTGCTGTATGGGCTGCTGATACAAAGTATATTAGAAGCTGCTTTAGACAAAGGCCTTCGTGAGATGGCAGTGGAGGCTTATGTGCTGGAGCGTTTATTGATACTTCCGGAACAGAATGCGGCGGAGGCCGATAAGGTGCCGATAGAGGCAGAAGAGGTACAGGAACTTAAAGGGGTACTGGAAAAATATATGGCGCTACGAGATCTAGATAGCGGAAAGGAAATGCTGGAGGCAGAGGCACTTAATATAGCAGGACAGTATCTTTTAAAGAAAAAGCTTAAAAATCATATTCAAGAGGAGCAATTGGAAAGATGGGGGATTTTAGACGGATGGCAGGGGATTTCCTTTTCAGAAAGCCAATTTTTTTATACGAAAGATGGAAGGAAAAGACTCATTAGAGGCGTCATTTCCTTTAAGTGGAATATAGTTCTTCCTTTCTGGAGGCTCCCGGATGCCAAAATAGAAAGAGTGTACCATACATTTGTTGGAGAGGATGCCCGGTTTGAGCAAGAAAAAGCAGAGAATGCATCAACAGAGACGATCGTATACCGAATAGGGCAGGGAGCTCATTATCATAGCCTGGAGTGTTATCTAATTCAGAAGGATATCGTTGCTCAGGTACGACAGCAAGCGCAAGGTGAGGGGCGAGAGGCCTGTGAGCGCTGTCATCCGCAGCAAGAGGTGATTGTGTATATGACCATCAAAGGAGAGCATTATCATAGACAAGGATGTGCTTATCTGTATCCGCAGCTTTCATCTATGAGGATAGAAGAGGCACTTCAGCAGGGATATACAGGGTGCGGACTTTGTCAGGAGGGAAAAGGAAATTTTTCATGGGACTCATGATGCAGGCTGTTTTAATAGGGTTGGGAGTTTTTGATGTGTGGACTAAAAAGCTGCCGGTTGTATTGTTACTGATCCTTTCGATAGGAGGGATATGGGAATTTGCCCATCTTGCATGGCAGCTGCAGCTGTTTTCTTTCTTTTTTGCTGCGCTAATTGGCGCATGCGGAATCTATTTTCAAAAGAAAAAGCAGTTGGGGGGAGGGGATGTATGGCTGCTCATTGTTTTGGTGCTTTTTTGGCCGCCGGAAATATTTTGTAAGAGCATAGGCAGTGCGGCCATGCTCTTAGGTCTAGTAGCCGTAGGGATATGGCTGTTAGACAAGGAGAGTGATGGAAGGGTTCCGTTTGTTCCCTTTATTTTATTAGGATATTGGATTACGGTTTGCGGAGAGTAAGGCATGGTATATAAAATAAAGAAATCAGAAATGCTCCATATTCAGGCAGATGAAAAGGTAATTGGATATCAAGCTAAAATGATGCGGGAGGTTGGGTGGCTACTGCCATTTAGCTGGGAAGAAGAGCAGTTATGCTATCAAAAGAGTAAAGGAAAAACATTATTAGAATGGCTGAAGGCTGAACCAAACGAGGAGGAGCTTCTAGCGGTTATAGCAGCACTGGGAAGAGTTCAAAAGGATATAGAGCAATACCTGCTGGATTGGGACAAGCTGATTTGGGATGCAGAATGGATTTTTTGGGATTCTGAAGAAAGAAAGCTGCGGTTGGCATATTGTCCGTGGGATAGAGGAACGGCAGTTCATACTGATGTTTTTAAAGGCCTGGCAAAATTATTGTGGCAAAAGGCAGTTTGGCAAAGATGGGTTCAGAAAGACTTGATTTTACTTATCTTTGAGTTTAATGCACAGGTTATAGGAAAGGAACTAGTTGATTGGCAGGATTGGGCAGAAAGGAGACAGAGGATGCAGAAAAAAGAGGAGACAGAAACAGCACTGGATGTTTTAATGCAGGAGGCTCCTAAAAAGGAAAAAAAGACGATTTTGCAGATATGGAAAGAAAAGTTTCCGTTTGTTTTGCGCTGAATGGATAAAGAGTAGCCGCTGATATTTGAAACATGCCCTAGGCAAGCAGGCTATTGTGTGATACAATTTATATATATATTTTTTATGCTGATGGAAATGGAGAGAGCATGTATCAGGAATTTGCGAAAGTTTATGATGAGTTTATGCAGACAATTCCCTATACGGTATGGGCAGATTATATAGAGCAGATATGGAAAGCACATAAGCTAGTTCCTGAGCTAGTTTTGGATTTAGCCTGTGGTACAGGCAGTCTTACGCTGGAGCTGGCAAAGCGCGGCTATGATATGATCGGTGCGGATATATCGCCGGAGATGTTAGAAATTGCACAGGGTAAGGCTAGGGATGAGCATCAGGATATTTTATATTTAATGCAGGATATGCGAGAATTTGAGCTGTATGGAACGGTTGACAGCATTTTATGTACCTGTGACAGCATCAATTACATTTTAGATGAAGAGGAGCTGCTGCAGACTTTTGAATTAGTAGAAAATTATCTGGATCCGGGCGGCCTTTTTGTTTTTGATATCAATACGGCTTATAAATATGAACAGCTGTTAGGGGATCAGACCTTTGCAGATACTACGGAAACAGCGGCGTTTATTTGGCAGAATTATTATGATTCGAAAGAAAGGCTCAATGAATATCAGGTGACCTTTTTTTATCAGCAGGGGGAGCTCTATCAAAGAGAAGAGGAACTTCATTATCAGAAGGCATACACGGCCTCACAGATTTGTAATTTGCTGGAGGCGAGTCAGTTGAAGGTGGAAGCTGTGTATGATGCATTTACATTAAATCCGATAAGGGAAAGCTCTGAGCGCATATGTTTTGTGGCAAGAGAGCAGAGAAAGGAAAAAAAGAAAAGATGAGTGATTATGTATTAAGAGGAATGGCGGCTGACGGACAGATTTTGGCTTTTGCCGCCGTTACATCGGAAATGGTTGAGGAAGCGAGAAAAAGACATGGGACGACACCAGTGGCCACAGCGGCGCTGGGAAGGACAATGACGGCTGCTGCAATGATGGCATGTCAGCTAAAAGGAACTAAAGAATCATTGACGATTCAGATTGAAGGATCGGGCCCAATTGGAAAAATCATTACGACCGCAGACGGAAGCGGAGCAGTGCGGGGATATGTCAGTCAGCCTAAGGTAGAGCTGCCGCCAAAGGAAAAAGGGAAGCTGGACGTTGCCGCAGCGGTTGGCATTGGCGTGATGAATATTGTCAAGGATTTGGGGTTAAAAGAGCCATATGTTGGCTCAACGCATTTAGTAAGCAGTGAAATTGCAGAGGATTTAGCATATTATTTTACAGTATCTGAGCAGATTCCTTCAGCAGTGGCATTAGGCGTTCTGGTTAACAAGGATGAAAGTGTATGGACGGCTGGAGGGTATATTTTCCAGATGATGCCGGGAGCATCGGATGAAATTGCAGAAAAGCTGCAAGAAAAAGTAACGCATTTTCCGCCTATTTCAAAATATCTGGCAGAGGGCCATACGCCTGAGGAATTGCTGCAGGATATGCTGGGGGAATTTGATTATCATACTCTGGATAAGGTTGAAACGAGATTTCAATGCAATTGTACGAGAGAACGGGTCAGCGCCGCCTTGATGAGTATCGGGGAAAAGGATCTGCAGGAGCTGATTGATGAGGGAGAAACGATTGAGATGAGCTGTCATTTCTGCAATGAAAAATATCTCTTTTCTGTAGAAGAAATGCAGGATTTATTAAAAAAAATTCAACGATAAAAAAATAAAAATGTGCTTGCGAAGAAAGAAAATGCATGATAAAATGTGTTTGTAAAGAGGACATCGCAAGCAAGAAGTGTCCTTCACTCGAAGACATTAGGAGGATTCGTTATGAGCAAAACAATGTATGCGCTGGTTAAATCAGAAGCCGGTGTCGGCCTCACACTGGAAAGAGTTCCGATTCCAGAGGTAGGTCCCAACGATGTAAAAATTAAGATTCATAAGACTTCTATTTGTGGCACTGATCTTCACATCTATAACTGGGATGAGTGGTCACAGGCTACGATCAAGATTCCTACGGTAATCGGTCATGAATATGTAGGAGAAATCGTAGAGGTAGGCGAAGCGGTTTCCGAGTATCAGGTAGGGCAAACCGTTACAGGTGAAGGGCATATTACCTGCGGCACCTGCCGAAACTGCCGTGAAGGAAATAAGCATTTATGCCGTAATGCAATCGGCGTAGGCGTTAACCGCAACGGTGCTTTTGCTGAATATCTGGTTATTCCGAAGGACAATGTAGTTCCGGTCACGATCACCGACACGATTACGGAATCGATGGTATCCTCCTTTGATCCGCTTGGCAACGCAGTACATACAGCGCTGAGCTTTGATATGGTGGGAGAAGATGTTTTGATTACCGGCTGCGGAGCGATCGGAATCATGGCAGCAGCGATTGCGCATCATGTGGGAGCTCGCCGTGTAGTTGTTACGGATGTCAATGACTATCGTCTTAATCTTTGTAAAGAAATTACGCCCTCTGTTATTACAGTCAATGTAGCAAAAGAGAAGCTGGAAGATGCAATGAAAAAGATTGGTCTGAAAGAAGGCTTTGACATTGGTTTAGAGATGTCAGGCAATGGTCCTGCCTTTTCCTCTATGATTGACAATATGAATAACGGCGGTAAAATCGCAGTGCTGGGAATTCATGCAAAGCAGCCGCAGGTTGACTGGCAGAAGATTGTTTGGAATGGTCTGACGATTCGCGGTATTTACGGCCGTAAGGTATTTGATACCTGGAATAAGATGATCTTTATGCTGGAAAGCGGCCTGGATGTAAGAAAAGTATTGACGCATGAGTTTGATTTTAAAGATTTCCAGAAGGGCTTTGATGTTATGAATACCGGTAAGTCTGGTAAGGTTGTTTTAGACTGGACTTCCGCACACCAGGAATAATGATTTATAGAATCCATTAAAATATCAGTCAGACAGGAGATTACAATGAAAACAGCATATAAGTATTTTCAAGAGACATTAAGTCAGTTAAAAGCAGACGGTCTGTATAAAAATGAGCGCATCATTACCACACCGCAGCAGAGCCATATTGATACAACGGCGGCTAAAAATGTAATCAACATGTGCGCCAATAACTATCTTGGCTTATCCAATAATGAAAGATTGATTGCCGCAGCAAAGGATAGCTATGATAAGTGGGGCTATGGCCTTTCTTCCGTGCGTTTCATCTGTGGTACGCAGGAGATCCATAAGGATCTGGAGAAAAAAATCAGTGATTTTCTTGGCATGGACGATACGATTTTGTACAGCTCCTGCTTCGATGCCAATGGAGGCCTGTTCGAGACGCTGCTGGATGCAGAATGTGCGATCATCAGCGATGAGTTAAACCATGCCAGCATTATTGATGGCGTTCGTCTGTGTAAGGCACAGAGATTCCGTTATAAAAACAATGACATGGATGATTTAAAACGCTGCTTAGAAGAAGCTAAGGATGCGAAAATCAAATTGATTGCTACCGACGGCGTATTCTCCATGGATGGCATTATCGCTAATCTGCAGGGAATTTGTGATCTGGCAGAAGAGTATGATGCATTGGTGATGGTAGATGATAGCCATGCCGTTGGATTCATGGGTGAGCATGGACGCGGCACACATGAAGCATGTGGCGTTATGGGACGCGTAGATATCATCACAGGTACGCTTGGCAAGGCACTTGGCGGAGCCTCTGGCGGTTATACCAGCGCACGTCAGGAAATTGTGGATATGCTTCGTCAGAAGAGCCGTCCCTATCTGTTTTCTAATACACTTGCTCCCGCGATTGCAAGCGCAGCTCATGAGACCTTTACCATGCTGATGGAGAGCACGGCGCTGCGTGATAAGGTGCATGAAAATACCCGCTATTTTAGAGAAGAGATGGAAAAGGTTGGATTTGATATCATCCCCAGTACGCATCCGATCGTAGCCGTGATGTTCTATGATGCGCATGTGGCCGGTAAGGTTGCAGAGCGTATGCTGGAGCTGGGTGTGTATGTAACCAGCTTTGTATATCCGGTTGTTCCGAAAGGAAAGGCAAGAATCCGTACTCAGGTTTCCGCTGCACACAGCAAGGAGGATCTGGATTACGTGGTGAAATGCTTTAAGCAGGTTAAGGAAGAAATGGGTCTGTAAACGATAAGGCTTATTATAGAGAGGCGCCGGTACCCCTTGTGGGTGCCAGCGCCTTTTCTATTTTATTTATTTATTTGGCCAAACAGGTATATCCCATTAAATATTCATCAATTGCGGCGGCCGCAGCACGGCCTTCTGCGATCGCCCAAACAACGAGAGACTGACCGCGGCGCATGTCGCCGGCGGCAAAGACCTTGGGCACATTTGTTGCATAGCCGCCGTCGATGGTTTGTACAGCAGAGCTTGGCGCAGTTTGCAGCTCAAAGGCGTTGATCAAGGCGGGAGCCGGCCCGGTAAAGCCGCAGGCAATCAGGAGGAGCTCGCAGGGAAGCGTCTTTTCAGAGCCGGGAACTTCATACGGGATCATACGGCCAGTAGCAGGATCTGGCTTGAAGGCCAGCGAAACGATGACAGCCTCCTTCAATTGTCCGTCTGCATCAGAGAGCAATTCCTTAACGGTAGTTTCGTAAAGACGCGGATCATGACCAAAGACGGCGATAGCCTCCTGCTGACCATAATCTGTTTTAGCAATGCGGGGCCATTCGGGCCATGGATTGGTATCAGAGCGCTGCAGAGGAGGCTGCGGCATCATTTCCAGCTGTACAAGGCTGCGGCAGCCGTGGCGAATCGCAGTTGCGCAGCAATCATTTCCCGTATCGCCGCCCCCTACAATGATTACGTGCTTATCCTGAGCGGAAATATACTGTCCATCCTTCAGATCCGAATCGAGCAAGCTCTTCGTTGTCTGAGAGAGAAAATCAACAGCAAAATAAACTCCCTTCGCAGTTTCACGGCCCTTAACAGAAAGGTCCCTCGGGTTCTGAGCACCGCAGCAAAGCAGTACCGCATCATATTCGGCCGTCAGCGATGCAGGCGTCACATCTGTACCTACTTCAACGCCCAGCAAAAACTGCACACCCTCCGCCTTCATCAAATTTACCCGGCGCTCAATGACATGCTTATCCAGCTTCATATTAGGAATGCCATACATGAGCAGTCCGCCGGGACGGTCCGCCTTTTCATACACCGTTACCTGATGGCCGCGCCTATTCAGAAGGTCCGCAGCCGCCAGGCCGGCAGGGCCGGAGCCAATCACGGCTATCTTCTTATCCGAGCGTGACACACGGGGGCGGGGAGCGATCAACTGATGGGCAAAGCCATACTCAATCAGCGCCAGTTCATTCTCGCGGATGGTAACAGCATCATCCATCAGGCCACCGCAGGTGCAGGCCGCTTCACACAGGGCGGGGCAGACCCGTCCTGTAAATTCAGGAAAGCTGGCAGTTTTAAGAAGCCGCGATAATGCAGCCTCCCAGGCGCCCGTGTATAGAAGGTCATTCCACTCCGGGATCAGATTATGCAGCGGACAGCCGGAGTAGGCTCCGTTTAAATGCAGACAGGACTGGCAGAAGGGAACACCGCAGTCCATGCAGCGTGCCGCTTGTTCCTGACGGGTTTCGGCAGAGACGGGCGAATGGAATTCATTAAAATTTTGAATGCGGGTTAATGGATCAGCAGAAGAGCTTGCTTGACGGCTGTATTCCATAAAACCAGTTATTTTTCCCATGATAAGTACCTCACTTCTGTGTTAATGCATAAAAGGCTTCCAGCTGTGCCTGCTCATGGCTTTTTCCATCTGCTTCCAGCTGCGCTGTGGTTTGGAGCATTTTCTGATAATCATGCGGGATAATCTTTTTAAACTTTGAGATAGAGGCTTCAAAATCTGAAAGGATGCGCTCAGCCTTAGGAGAATGCGTAGCAGCCAGGTGTTCCAGAAGCATCTGGCGAAGCTCCTCAATATCCACTGGGTCATGCAGCATTTCCACAGTGACCAGCGATTTATTGACTCTTAGGTATAGATCATGATCCTCATCCAGGACATAGGCAATGCCACCTGACATACCCGCTGCAAAGTTCTTGCCGGTGCGGCCAAGGACGGCAATGCGGCCGCCGGTCATATATTCGCAGCCGTGGTCTCCAACACCCTCTACAACAGCGAGCGCGCCGGAATTACGGACGGCAAAGCGTTCGCCGGCGATACCATTGATGAAGGCCTTACCGCCGGTAGCACCGTAGAGAGCCACATTGCCGATGATGATATTTTCCTCCGGTTTGAAAACACTCTGGTGAGGCGGATATACAATGAGCTTGCCGCCGCTTAAGCCCTTTCCAAAATAATCGTTGGCGTCTCCGCTGAGCTCAAGCGTTTCTCCCTGAGGGATGAAAGCGCCAAAGGATTGACCGCCGCCTCCGCTGCATTGAATGATATAGGTGTCATCCGGCAGAGAGCTTCCATGAAGACGGGTGATCTCACTGCCCAGCGTAGTGCCAAAGCTGCGGTCCGTTGAGCTCACTCTTACCTTGAGCGTTTGAGGAGCAGCCTCAGGCAGCGAGGAAGCAAGCTTTTGCAAAAGAACCTTTTGATCCAGCGTATGCTCCAACTGAAAATCATATTGATCCGATTGGCTAAAGCAGACGTTAGCAGGGGAAGACGATAATAAAGAAGAAAGGTCCAGCGAAGCAGCCCGCTGCGTAGGCTGTGCCTTGCGCATCTGCAAAAGATCAGAACGTCCAACAAGCTCGCGAATAGTGCGAATGCCCAGCTTTGCCATGAGCTCTCTCATTTCCTGAGCGATATAGGTCATAAAGTTGACGATATATTCCGGCTTGCCTTTGAAGCGTTTGCGCAAGGCAGGATTTTGCGTAGCGATACCGGCCGGACAGGTATCCAGATTGCATACACGCATCATGACGCAGCCCATGGTGACAAGAGGAGCGGTAGCAAATCCAAATTCCTCTGCCCCCAGCATACAGGCGATCACAACATCGCGGCCGGTCATGAGCTTGCCGTCTGTCTCCAGCCGGACATGTGAGCGAAGTCCGTTTTGCAGAAGAGTTTGATGCGTCTCAGCAATGCCGAGCTCCCAGGGGAGTCCTGCATTATGGATAGAGCTATGCGGAGCCGCGCCGGTGCCGCCGTCATATCCGGAGATCAGGATCACCTGAGCGCCTCCTTTAGCAACACCGGAGGCAATGGTGCCCACACCGGCTTCGGAAACAAGTTTGACAGAGATATCGGCCGCTGGATTCGCATTTTTAAGGTCATAGATGAGCTGAGCCAGATCTTCAATAGAATAGATATCATGGTGCGGCGGTGGCGAGATGAGCGCCACGCCCGGTGTGGAATACCGTGTTTGAGCGATCCAAGGGTACACCTTTTTGCCGGGAAGGTGACCACCCTCGCCCGGCTTGGCGCCCTGCGCCAGCTTGATTTGGATTTCTTTGGCGGATACGAGATATTCACTGGTAACGCCAAAGCGGCCGGAGGCCACCTGCTTGATGGCAGAATTTTTGGACGTGTGCAGACGGGAGGGAGCCTCGCCGCCCTCGCCGCTGTTGGATTTGCCGCCGAGCTGGTTCATGGCCTCTGCCAGACATTCATGGGCTTCCTGTGAGAGCGAGCCATAAGACATGGCGCCGGTCTTGAAATGCTTGACAATCTCGCTGACGGGCTCGACCTCGGAGAGCGGGATGCCGCCATCGGGGTCAAAAGTGAACTCCAGAAGGCCGCGCAGCGTATGAGGATGGTTTTCATCGTCGATGAGCGCCGTGTATTGCTTGAAAAGATCATAGCGGGCGAGCTGGCAGGACTGGCGCAGGAGCGTGATGGCGGCCGGGCTGTACATGTGGTCTTCGCCCTTGGCATTGGAGCGCAGCTTGTGCATGCCGGGAGCATCGAGCGCGGGGTCGGTGGAGAGCCCCAGCGGGTCGAAGGCCGTGCTGTGGTACCATTCGGCGCCCTCCTGGATTTCTTCAAGGCCGATCCCGCCGACGCGGCTGATGGTATTGGTAAAATATTTCTGAATGACGTTTTGATTAAGCCCAACGGCCTCGAATACCTGAGCGCCGCGGTATGACTGGATGGTGGAAATGCCCATTTTGGCAGCGATTTTGACGATGCCGTGCAGGATGGCGTGATTGTAGGCGTCGATGGCGGCGGTATACTCTTTGTTTAAAAGGCCTGTATCGATCATCTCGCGGATGCATTCATGGGCCAGATAAGGATGGATTGCTGTGGCGCCGTAACCCAAAAGGGTAGCAAAATGATGGACATCGCGCGGCTCGCCGGATTCTAAGATGAGCGAGACGGCGGTGCGTTTTTTGGTCTCGATCAGATGATGTTCTACGGCAGATACAGCGAGCAGAGAAGGGATGGCGACATGATTCTCGTCGACGCCGCGATCAGAAAGAATGAGGATGTTGGCGCCGTCTCGATAGGCGCGGTCACAGGCAATAAAAAGCTGTTCTAGCACCCGGGCCAGCGGCGCAGTTTTATAATAAAGAAGCGAAATAGTAGCCGTTTGAAAGCCCGGGAGCTGCATGGTCTTGATTTTGAGCAGGTCCAGCGAGGTCAAAATGGGATTTTGAATCTGCAGGGACCGGCAGTTTTCAGGCTGTTCAGCGAGCAGATTGCCGCCCGAGCCGATATAAACCGTGGTATCTGTGATGATCTCTTCGCGGATGGAGTCCAGCGGCGGATTGGTCACCTGCGCAAAATGCTGCTTAAAATAGTTAAACAGCGGCTGGTGCTTTTCTGAAAGAACAGCAAGGGGAATATCCGCCCCCATGGCAGCGGTCGCCTCCAGCCCATTTTGAGCCATGGGCAGGATAGAGGTCTTGACCTCTTCATAGGTATAGCCAAAGGCCTTATAGAGCCGGCTTCGCTGCAGTGGCGTAAAGCCTGGGAGCTTTTGGTTAGGAATCGCAAGATCCTTTAAGTGGTGTAGATGAGCGTCCAGCCATTCCCCATAGGGCTTCGCGGCAGCAAAAGCTTCTTTGATCTCGCGGTCACTGAGGATTTTTCCGGAAACGGTATCAATAAGCAGCATTTTGCCGGGTTCCAGACGAGATTTTTGCACAATGGCCTCAGGAGGCAGATCCAGCACGCCCACTTCAGAGGCCAGCACAAGAAAGCCATCCGCAGTGAGATAATACCGGGAGGGACGGAGACCGTTGCGGTCTAAAACAGCGCCTACAGTGTCGCCGTCGGAAAAGAGAATCGAGGCAGGACCGTCCCACGGCTCCATCATGGTGGCATAATAATGATACAGATCCCGTTTGGCACGGCTGATATTCTGATCATTGGACCATGGCTCCGGGATCGTAATCATGATGGCCAGCGGAAGCGGCATGCCGTTCATGACAAGAAATTCCAGAGTATTATCCAGCATGGCAGAATCAGAGCCCTCCTGGCTGATAACCGGGAGGATTTTCTGCATATCGTCTGCATTAAATACGGCAGACTGCATGGTTTCCTCACGCGCCAGCATGCGGTCAGCATTGCCGCGGATGGTATTGATTTCTCCGTTGTGCAGGATAAAGCGATTGGGATGCGCACGCTCCCAGCTGGGCGTGGTATTGGTTGAAAAGCGTGAATGCACCATGGCGATGGCAGAGCGATAGGCAGGATCCTGCAGATCCGGGTAAAAGCGGCGCAGCTGATGCACCAAAAACATGCCCTTATATACAATTGTCCGGCTGGACAAACTCGGCACATAGGTGTTTCGGTTGGATTGCTCAAAAACGCGCCGCAGCAGATAGAGGCGGCGGTCAAAGGCCAGACCGCACGGCAGAGAGTCCGGCCGCTTGATAAAGCACTGCATGATACAGGGCATGCAGTCTCTGGCGTGCGCACCGAGAATGTCAGCATTGACAGGCACCTCACGCCAGCCCAGAAACTCAAGCTCTTCCTGCTGACAGATGATTTCCAGCAGCTTCATGGCTTGCCTGCGCAGCAGTGCATTTTGCGGAAAGAAAAACATGCCCACACCGTAATCCCGTGCTTTGCCAAGGGTAATCCCGCATTTTTTGGCGGCCTTTTGAAAAAAGGAATGTGAGATTTGCAGCATGATGCCTACGCCGTCTCCTGTTTCGCCGGCAGCGTCCTTGCCGGCGCGGTGCTCCAGCTTTTCTACAATCTGAAGCGCCTGATCTACGGTTTCATGCGTTTGCAGTCCTTTTATATTGACAACGGCTCCAATACCGCAATTATCATGTTCAAATGAAGGATCATATAAAGAGTTTTGCATTTGTGCCTCCCCCGAATCTGTAAAAAGAGTAAAAGCGTCCTACCCCATGAAGGGCAGAACGCCATTGTTCTTGTTTCATTCCCGACTAGTATACTGCGAATAGAAAAGAGAGTCAATAGAAAAATGAAGGATCATCATATATTTGTTGCAATAAACAAGAGGATAAAGCAAGGAGGATCGCTGTTTATGCAATTTTAAAAAAGCAAAGCTTCATTTATGAATCGGAGGTTGATTTGGTAAGTGACGCAGTCGAGATACGCTTCATTTGTAAGAAATAAGCCGATACCAATAGCAGAGCAGCGCCTGTCCAAGCTCCGATCTCTGCATAGTAGATGCCATCCTGTCCGATGGCCAGCGGAAGCAGCAAAGCGATGCCGATGCGCATAATCATTTCGGCAAAGCCGGAAATCATAGGAACAACCGTATTGCCGAGGCCCATGAGAGCCGAGCGATAAATATGCAGCATATATAATATAGGCAAACAAACGCTCATAATCGACAGGTAGCGATAGGCAATATCCATGGACGCCTGTACGGTATCGGCACTGCCGGAAATAAACAGGCTTAAGATGCCCCGGCCAAACAGCAGCATTACAGCAGCAATCAGGGCAGAAGTCAGCAGTGCAATGACGGCAGCAGAGCGCATACCGGCCTTAATGCGCTTGATGAGCCCACCGCCCAGATTTTGTCCCACAAAGGACGTGATCGCATAGCCGTAGCTGGTGGCAGCAATCTCCAGCAGTCCGTACAGCTTATTGGTGGCTGTAAAGCCAGCGATAAAGAGCATGCCAAACCGGTTGATTACCGATTGTACAACCATACCGCCCACCGCAATGATGGCGTTTTGCAGTGCTACAGGAAGTCCAAGGCGCAGCAAAGCACTGCTCAGAGCCCGGCTAAGCCGGAAATCGGCGGGGTGCAGCTCAAGGATAGCGATCCGGCGGAGATTGATCCAGCAGTAAATCGAGGAGATGAGCTGTGCGATCAGGGTAGCGGCGGCAGCGCCGGCAATTCCCCAATGGAAAACAACAACAAACAGAAGATCTAAAAGAATATTGACGACCGTGGAGACAGTTACCGCATACAAGGGCGTTTTGCTGTCGCCCAGCGCACGCAAAGTGCAGGCCAGCAGATTATAGGCTGTGATAATGGGAATGCCGCTGAAAATAATGCGTAGATACAGCAGGGAATCCTGAATAATCGTATCAGGCGTATTGAGGAGCTGAAGCACCGGCAGCGCGAGCAGCTGGCTGGCAGAAAGCATAAATAGTGCGGCAAAGACACACAGGGAGGCAGAAGCACCGATCACACGGGAAAGCTTCCGGTAATCCTTGGCTCCAAAATGCTGTGCCATCAGGATGGAAAAGCCCTGAGCCAGTCCCTGCATGACGCTGAGAACCAGCCAGTTCAGCCATTCCGCTGCCCCTAGGGCAGCCAGCGCCTGTACACCGATAAACTGTCCTACTACGGCTGTATCGACCACGGCATAGAGCTGCTGAAATACATTGCCCAGCATCAGAGGCAGGGCAAAGGAAAAAATCAAACGGGTAGGGCTACCCGTCGTCATATTGCGGATTCGTTCTGATCGAGTTGACATACTAACCTCCAGTCCGGAGCGTATGCGACGGGGCAATACCATCATGGCTCATTTGTGACGCTCCGGCACAAATAGCCGTATGAAAAATAAGCTATCGAGCTTATTTTTCATACTAACTTCCAGTATGGAAATGAATGTCATTATAGTACCGTAGAATCAGAGGCATTGTCAAGGCTGTTGATGACATCGCCGGTGGTCAGCGCGGCCAGCAGCAGTTGTACCAATATTTTCTTGAATTGAAAAATTGGCCATGATATAATCAGCTTAAAAAGTGCAAATTTGTCTTACCTTTGCCATATAGTATTCATCCAGATACTTTCCATCTACATACACCAATTTCTGTTTAATACCCTCTATCTCGAAGCCGCTATTTGTGTATAGGCGTTTTGCAGCCTCATTCTCGCAAATTACGGTTAACTCTAAGCGGACAATTTTATTTTCTTTAGCCCAAACATTCAATCTATTAAAAAACTCTGTTCCAATCCCTTGGCCGCGATAATCCGCTAAGATACCAACAACGATATATGCAGAATGAGCAATACGATTGGTTATCAAAAAATGAAAGCAGTTTCTTATATAGGAGGTTTATTGTATGTTTGAAGAAATGTCATTCCCTGAACATGAATATGAGTCAATTCAAAATTACTTAAATAAATTAGGGTATTGTTATACCACAAGGGTATATAAAGAAATCGGAAAATATAAAGTTGGGGAATTATATACGGCTCCATGGGGTGATGTATTGAAAATAGACGAAGTTAAAACATACGGGAAAGTATCAGACCGCCCTTTCTATGATGAAATGAGTGATGACGAAAAGATAGAAATCAGTAAATACTCTGAAGAGATAGGATTGCCATATGAATTCATAAAATTTTCTAAAAGTACAGTATGAGTATATCTGAGCAGTAAAAATCGGGATTTAAGATTTAAAACTCATACCTTGTTCCATGGGAAAGAAGCAGTCCGTCTGTTAATTCTACACATAAAATGATTGTATTTTTATCATCAAAGTTATAGTGTCCATTATCAATCCATTCAGCGAAGACTTTTTTCAGCTTGTCAGCAATTGAATGATTTTCTTCTTTTCCCCAATAACCTAAATTGATGCCCTTTCCATGTGCCGTAAACCAGTCACCGGCTATGGCAACAGTAGGATGGTTTTCAATATGCTTCATTTTATTTGAGAGAGCGTAAGTAATGATATAAAACGCACCATTCTCATAATAGGCATTTACATACCGTACAAAGGGCATGTTATGTTCTACGGTTGATAACGCGATAATTGTATCTTTTCCAAAACGTTCAGTCATTATTTTTTCAGCTTCCTGATTCCATTTGCGCATAAGCTACCTCCTAAAATCCGAATTGGTCAAGCCGACTATATCATGAACAGCTTTTTATTTCAATGAGTTTTCCTTTATGCTTTTGAAAACCTGTAATAAAGCTGTTATAGGCGAGGCAGAGGTAGAGGTAGAATACTCTATGCAGCGATAGTATGATTGCAGAAAGGGTAAAATAATTCTATCATGAAAACACTGTATGTTACTGATTTAGACGGAACTTTAATGCGCGACGATAAGATAATTTCAAATGAAAGCGTCGCCATATTGAATCGGCTGCTTGTCCAGGGGATATTTCTTACATATGCAACGGCAAGGTCGATAAGATCTGCTTCTAAAATTACAAGAAATATTTCTTTTAACCTGCCTGTTATTACCCTTAACGGAACAATTCTTGTCGATCCGTTGACCAAGAAAGAAATCCAAATTTCAACGTTTGGAAAAGAAATACAGCACATAAGACAGGCGTTGGCTGCTACGGCTATCCCCGGATTCGTAAATGCTTATTTGGGCTCGAAGGAAGTAAAATTATACCTGAAAGGAAGAACCAATGAAGGCTTTCAGGATTATTTGCAAAATCATTCTACGGATAAGCGGATTCGCATGGTTGATACAGAAGATCAGTTGTTTGAGGGGGAAACGTGCTACTTTACCTTTATTGCTCCACAAAATGAATTGCAGCCTCTTTATGAACGCGTAAAACAGATCAAGGGAATCAATTGTATTTTTCAACAAGATAAATACAGACCGGAATATTGGCTGGAGCTGTGTCCAGAAAATGCAACAAAAGCCTCTGCAATTCAAAGAGTAAAAGAGCTGTGCGGCTGCCAACGGGTCATTGTGTTTGGAGATTCGGCAAATGATATTTCCATGTTTCAAATGGCAGACGAAGCATATGCAACCCAAAACGCAATTGACGAATTAAAGGAAATGGCTACGGGAATCATTGAAAGCAATAATACCGACGGAGTAGCAAAATGGTTAGAAGCACATGCATGACAAAGGGATATATCAATGGGAGGTGCGATATAATGATGAAGGTTGTCGTTTGTGATTTGGGCGGAACACTCATGCAGTATGTAGGAATGCCTCACTCATGGGAAGATTTTTATCATAAGGGGTTTGAAGAAATTATACGGAAATTCGGCTATCCTATTTCACAAGAAATGGTTGAAAAATCGTTTCAAATGCTAAAAGAATTTAATCCGAGAATTCATTATAGAGAGGTTGAATATTCACCGGAATATATTTTTACCAAAATATTAGAACACTGGCATATGGATATTCCGGTTCAAAGCTGTATAGAAGCTTTTTGGAGTGGATTACAATTAAAAGCGGAAATATATCCGGAGACAATATGTGTGTTGCAAAAACTTAAAGAAAAAGGATATACAATAGCCGCACTGACAGATTTACCAAGTGCAATGCCGGATGAAATTTTTAGACGGGACATTTCGGAACTTTTGGACTATTTTGATGATTATGTTTCATCTTCTGTTGCAGGATATAGGAAGCCGAACTGTAAAGGCTTGCAAATGATTGCTGAAAGATTTTCATTTCCCATTACAGAGCTGATTTTTATTGGAGATGAAGAAAAAGACAGAAAAACGGCAATGAATGCGAATTGCAAATTTATTTGGATCCAGCGCACAGAGAAGAATGAGGAAAGTATTAGTAATTTATACGAATTATTACGGGTGCTGAATTGAAAAAATATTTCCCTCATTTTTTCAATTATCAGGATTTAAAGGAGTAGCGATATGATTGAAATCAGACAGATTGATGCACAGCATAAGCTGGATATCAACATTGCCAACGAACCATTTGATATGTTTGGCCGCATTATCCCGTCTTTTCATAATGGGCAGTGGACTTACGAGCTTGAGCGCTATAGCGCTGAAAGTATCACAGAAATGACATTTCCGGACGAGGATTATGAATATGAAAATATGAAGGACAGTGTATTTCTTGGTGCATACGATGGTGAAAAATGCGTAGGACTGGCTATTTTGCAGCCCGGTTTTTTCAAATATATGTATCTGTATGATTTGAAAGTGAGTAAGCAATACCGCGGCCAGCATATCGGACAGGCGCTGATATCAAAAGCAAAAGAAATCGCTGCGCAGCATGGCTACTGCGGACTATATACACAGGGCCAAGACAATAACCCTGGAGCCTGCCTGTTCTATCTAAATTCTGGCTTCTATATAGGAGGGCTTGATACCAACGTGTACCGGCACACAAAACAAGAAGGAAAGGCAGATATTCTTTTTTATTGTGAGGTCGATTAACCATGGGGTAGTGCGATCCTGTCAGTGTTTGGAAAGGAATATTTTAGGAAAAAGCGGCAGAGATTTTGCTTGACAAGTCCGATGCGTATATGGTATATTGAACATATGTAAACGATTACAAGTTCTCGCAATTTGGATCGTCTGTCGAAAATCTAAAACATATTTGCCGCATGGCGGCAAGCAGGAGGAAAGTATGGCAAATAAAATCAAGGTTGGCATCATCGGATGCGGCGGTATCGCAAACGGCAAGCATCTGCCGGCGCTGTCGCATCAGTCTCATCGGTTGGAGATCGTTGCTTTTTGTGATATCATTAAGGAAAGAGCAGAGAAGGCTGCGAAGGAGTATGGTACGCCGGATGCAAAGGTGTATACGGATTATAAGGAGATGCTGCAGGATGAAAGCATCCGCACTGTGCATGTGCTGACGCCGAACGTATCGCACTGCGAGCTGACGGTGGCTGCACTGGAAGCGGGCAAGGACGTTATCTGTGAAAAGCCTATGGCAGCGACGCCGGCGGATGCACAGAAGATGCTGGATGCACAGAAGAAGAGCGGCCGCATTTTGACGATCGGCTATCAGAACCGCTGCCGTCAGGACAGCCTGACGCTGAAGAAGCTGTGTGATGACGGCGAGCTGGGCGATATCTATTATGCAAAGGCGCAGGCGATTCGCCGCCGCGGCGTGCCGACCTGGGGCGTGTTCCCGGATAAGTCTAAGCAGGGCGGCGGTCCGCTGATCGATATCGGGACGCACTCTCTGGATCTGACATTGTGGATGATGAATAATTATAAGCCGAAGAGCGTGATGGGCGCGAGCTTCCAGAAGCTGGGCCGTCTGCTGCAGCCGGGTGAGCAGGGCAATACGATGGGCGTTTGGGATCCGGAGACCTATGAGGTTGAGGATTCTGCCTTTGGTTTTGTGACCATGGAGAACGGCGCTGTGATCGTGATTGAGTCCTCTTGGGCGCTGAATACGCTGGAGGTATGCGAGGCGCTGACGCAGCTTTGCGGTACCAAGGCCGGCGCGGATATGAAGGACGGCCTTCGCATCAATAAGATCATGTATGATAAGATGACGACCATCAAGCCGGATTGCCGCACGCCCAGAGGCGTTGACTTCTTCCCGGGCGCTACGGTGCAGTCGGCACAGGATACCGAGTGTAGCGCGTTCTATGACGCGGTAGAGGGCAAGGGTAGCCCCATTGTTAAGCCGGAAGAGGCATTTGTGGTAACGCAGATTCTGGATGCGGTATATCGTTCAGCCGCTACGGGTCAGCTGATTACGTTTTAATTTTAATAGCAGATAGAGGAGTCAAATGGGCATGCTTGCATGTCCATTTGATGCATGGAGGGAAAATGGAAAAGGTATATTTGCAGACCTATTCGCTGGGGAATGCGATGCGGGAGGATTTTCGCGGCTCATTGAAAAAGGTGGCGGAGATAGGATATGCCGGCGTAGAATTTGCCGGCGGCTATGGCGGCATGGAGGCCGGTGAGCTAAAAAGCTATTTAGCGCAGCTGGGCTTAGAGCCGATCTCCAGCCATGTAGGCTTGGATCAGATCGAAGAGCATATTCCCTATCTGGCAGAGCTGGGCGCTTCGTATATTATCTGCCCGGGAACGCCCCTTACTTCTATGGAAGAGGTGCTGGAAAAGGCAAAGGAGATGAACCGGCTGGGCAAGCTGGCAAAGCAGGCGGGCCTACGATTTGGCTATCATAATCATACGCCGGAATTTGCCCTGCTAAACGGCCGCTATGTGCTGGACATTTTAATGGAAAATACCGATCCGGAGCTGGTGATGTTTCAGCTGGATGCAGGATGGGCGACCTGCGCCGGCATCAATGTGCCGGCCTATATCGAGGCGCATTCCGGCCGCATTGGGCTGATCCATGTGAAGGAAACCAACAAGGTAATTGGCGTGCAGAAGCCGCGCGATTTTTCTCAATTTGAAAAGGATGCAGACGGCCGGCCCATTTTGCCGCAGAGCGTTTTGGAGGAGATGGCGGCGATTAAAAGGACGGATTGTCCTACTGGCGAGGGTATTGTGGACTGGCAGTTGGTCTGCGATACAGCTTCGGCGCACGGCGCCAAGGCGTTCATCGTGGAACGGGAATATGATTACAAGGGCGATGATATCTTTGGCTGCGTGGCCGAGGATCTGGCCTATATGAAAACAATCAGGAGGATAGTATGAAGCTAGGTGTATTAACAGTACCGTTATATGATTTATCTTTGGAGGAGACCTTAAAGTACTTGCATGGGCTGGGCGTACAGGCTGTAGAGCTTGGCTGTGGCGGCTCGCCGGGCAAGAAGCATCTGGATCCGGATGTATATCTGAACCATCCGGAAAAGATTGCCGAAGTGAAGGAGCTTCTGAAGAAGTACGAGATCGAGATTTGCGCGCTGAGCGCGCATGGAAATGGCGTGCATCCTAATCCCGAGGTGGCTGCGCAGGCGACAAAGGATTTTGAGAATGCGGTGCTGTTGGCAGAGCAGCTGGGAGTGGACACGGTGGTGACGTTTTCCGGCTGTCCGGGGGACAGCCCCACTGCGCAGTATCCCAACTGGGTGGTGTGCCCGTGGCCGGATGATTTTCTGACGATTTTGGAGTATCAGTGGAATGAGGTGCTGATTCCGTATTGGAAGAAGGAAGTGGAGTTTGTACGCGCGCATGGCGTGAAGCATGTGGCGTTTGAGATGCATCCGGGCTTTTGCGTGTATAATCCGGAGACCTGCCTGCGGCTGCGTGAGGCTGTGGGGCCGGAGCTGGGCGCGAATTTTGATCCGAGCCATCTGGTATGGCAGGGCATGGATCCGGTGGCGGCCATCAAGGAGCTGAAGGGGGCGATCTATCACTTCCATGCAAAGGATACGCGGATTGATCCGTATAACACGGCGAAAAACGGCGTGCTGGACACCAAGCATTACGGACAGATTGCAGAGCGCTCGTGGGTGTTCCGTACGGTGGGCTATGGCCATGATACGCAGTACTGGCGGGAAATGGTGACGGCGCTTAAAACGGCAGGCTATGACGGCGTGCTGAGCATTGAGCATGAGGATAGCCTGATGAGTATCCGCGAGGGTCTGGAAAAGGCGGTAGCGGTGCTGAAGGAAGTACTGATTTTTGAAAACGCCGGCGAGATGTGGTGGGCATAAGCCTGTTTGCCGGTCAAAGGGAAGATATGAAATTAAAAACATCCTGTCGCGAAGCATTCGCGGCAGGATGTTTTTCAGTTTATAGCTGATTCATTTATTTAACTAAGCTTTTTTACGCCAAAGATCACTGTCTCGCCGTTGATATCCCACTCTTTAGTATAGAAGGAAGCATCGGCATCGGCCTGAACTGCGTCGCAGAGCGTTTCGCTCTGGATCTCGGCCGCGTGCGCCAGCACGATCTCTGTGATTTTAGCATTGGCGCCGTAGGCGAAGACGATGTGATCCATCACTTCAAAATCCGCCTCTTTGCGCATGGTCTGGATTTTGCTGACGATCTCGCGCACAAAGCCCTCTTCGATCAGAGCAGGTGTCAGATTGGTATCGAGCGCAACCGTGAGAGCGCCTTGCGTCTCAGCCACAAAGCCGGGCACCTGCGCCGTCTCCATCAGCACGTCTTCTTCATACAGTTCCACGGCCGTGCCGTTAAACTCAAAGCGGAGCGGCTCGCCGGCAGCTAGCGTATCGTGAGCGCTGCGTCCGTCGATCTCAGCCAGAGCCTGACGAATCTGCCCTAATACTTTGCCATATTTCGGACCGACTGTGCGCAGCTGCGGCTTGAAACTGTAGCTGATAAACTGCGCAGCATCCTGTGTGAACACCACTTCCTTCACGTTCAGCTCATCCTCGATGATCTCCTGATAGAAAGCATCCAGCGCTGCAGGGGCCTGTACAAACATTTTGCCCACGGGCTGACGGTTCTTGATATTAGAGGTGTTGCGGCAGGCCCGGCCCAGCGTGATGATCTGCAGGACCTCCTCCATTTTCTGCTCCAGCTCCGCATCGATCAGCGCCGGATCAGCCACCGGATAAGCACACAGATGCACGCTCACGGGAGCAGACGCATCTACGCTGCAAACAAGGTTGCGGTAAATATCTTCTGCCATAAACGGGATCATGGGTGCCGCCAGCTTTACAAAGGTCACCAGAGCGGTATACAGCGTCATATAGGCGTTGATCTTATCCTGCTCCATGCCCTTAGCCCAGTAGCGGGAGCGGCCGCGGCGCACATACCAGTTACTCAGATCATCCACAAAGGCCTGCAGCGCGCGCGCTGCTTCCGGGATCTGATAGGTGCCAAGGCGTCCGTCTACCTCTTGGATCAGGGAATTCAGCTTAGAAAGCAGCCATTTGTCCATTACCGAAAGCGTATTGTAGTCCAGCGTATGCTGTGTAGGATCAAAGCCATCGATCTCTGCATACAGCACATAGAAGGCATAGGTGTTCCACAGCGGACGCAGGAACTTGCGCTGTCCCTCGACAACCGCCTTGCTGTGGAAGCGGTTCGGCAGCCATGGTGCAGAGTTGATATAGAAATACCAGCGAATCGCATCGGCGCCGTACTGCTGCAGCGCCTCCATGGGCTCTACGGCATTGCCTTTGGATTTAGACATCTTCTGGCCGTTTTCATCCTGCACATGTCCCAGAACAATAACATTTTTATAGGGCGGCTGATTAAATAAAAGCGTGGACTCCGCCAGCAGCGAATAGAACCATCCGCGTGTCTGATCGACTGCCTCCGAAATAAAGTCGGCCGGGAACTGCTGCTTAAAGGCCTCCTCATTTTCAAACGGATAATGATGCTGGGCGAAGGGCATAGCGCCGCTGTCAAACCAGCAATCGATGACCTCTGGCACACGCTTCATCGCTTTCCCGCACTGCGGGCAGCGGATGGTAATCTCATCAATATAGGGACGGTGCAGCTCCACGCCGCCCTCCGGATAATTGTCGCTCATCTCGGCCAGCTCCTGGCGGCTGCCGATCGCATGGCGGTGGCCGCATTCGCATTCCCAGATGTTGAGCGGCGTGCCCCAGTAACGGTTACGCGAAATGCCCCAGTCCTGAATGTTTTCAAGCCAGTCGCCGAAACGGCCCTTGCCGATGGTCTCGGGGATCCAGTTGATCTGATTGTTGTTGCGGATCAGATCGTCCTTTACAGCCGTCATCTTGATAAACCACGACTCGCGCGCGTAGTAAATGAGCGGTGTGTCGCAGCGCCAGCAGTGGGGGTAGCTGTGCTCAAACTTGGGCGCGGCAAACAGCAGGCCGCGGTCCTCCAGATCCTGCAGCACCATGGGATCAGCCTTCTTGCAGAAAACGCCATTCCACGGCGTTTCCTCGGTGAGCTCGCCCTTGCCGTTTACCAGCTGCACAAACGGCAGATCGTATACGCGGCCCACCTGTGCGTCATCCTCACCAAAGGCCGGCGCAATATGCACCACGCCCGTACCGTCGGTCAGCGTGACATAATCGGCGCAGGTCACATAATGCGCCTTTTTATGCTGCCGCTCGCAGATTGGCTTCACAAACTCATACAGCGGCTCATATTCCTTAAATTCGAGATCCTTTCCGGTGTAGCGCTCCAGCACCTCGGCGTCCTCGCCCAGCACTGCAGCAACCAGCGCCTCCGCCATGTAATACACATAGCCTCCGCTCTGCACCTTCACATAAGTCTGCGCCGGATTCACGCACAGCGCCACGTTAGACGGCAGCGTCCACGGCGTGGTCGTCCAGGCCAGGAAGTAAGCATCCTCGCCCACCACCTTAAACCGCACAATGGCAGAGCGCTCCTTCACATCCTTGTAGCCCTGCGCCACCTCATGGCTCGAAAGCGGCGTACCGCAGCGCGGGCAGTACGGCACGATCTTAAAGCCCTTGTACAGCAGGCCGCGGTCATAGATCTGCTTCAGCGCCCACCATTCCGACTCAATATAATCATCCGTATACGTCACGTAGGGGTGCTCCATGTCAGCCCAAAAGCCAACTGTACCGGAAAAATCCTCCCACATGCCCTTATACTTCCACACGCTCTCCTTGCACTTTTGGATAAACGGCGCCAGGCCATATTCCTCGATCTGCTCCTTGCCGTCCAGGCCCAGCTCCTTCTCAATCTCCAGCTCCACCGGCAGGCCATGCGTATCCCAGCCGGCCTTACGCGGCACCATATAACCCTTCATCGTGCGGTAGCGCGGAATCATATCCTTGATGACACGCGTCAGCACATGGCCGATATGCGGCTTGCCATTCGCCGTCGGCGGGCCGTCATAAAACGTAAATACCGGATGCCCCTCCTGCTCGGCAATGCTCTTCTCAAAAATCTGCTCCTTCTTCCAGAAGCCAAGCACCTTTTGCTCCCTCTCCGTAAAATTCATATCGGGAGATACCTTCTGATACATGCTACTCCTCCTTTATGCTCTATATACGTACTTTGTACGTATGCGCAAAAGCGCATAAATTGTTGATGGCATTTGCCTTCATCCGGGCGGTCCAGCGGCAAAATAAAAACCCTGCAGGCCAAAAAACCTGCAGGGACGATTACAATCGGTATTCGTGGTACCACCCTGATTACTTCTCTCAGCTTCCATCAAAGCCTTCGCCGATAACGGGGCTAACCGTGCGCCCATACTAGCCGCAACGCGGCATTTCGCAGCGCGGCGTTCCGAGCGAAGCTCCGGAGTGATTCGACCTTAGCCCTTTTGCCGTCTCGCACCCGCCGGCGGCTCTCTGAAAAAAGAGGATAAGGAGCTGTCTCCATCGTCGCTTCTGTCAGGTATTGTAACAAGGAAAATTCGGCTTGTCAAGGGCGAAAGCACGGATTTTAACATCGGTTTATTGTTTTTATCTGCCCCAGCGTATATAATAAAGCATGATAGAGCACAAACAGAAAGGACGATTGCCGTATGGAACATATTTTAGTTGTAGAGGATGATCCATCGATATCCGATCTATTATCGATGAATCTTTCTGTCGCAGGGTATGGCTGCGATGTAGCAGGCGATGGAAAGCAAGCACTGACAATGATCAATGAAGGCTCTTATGATTTAGCCATACTGGATATTATGATCCCGGAGATCGATGGCTTTGCGCTATATGAATATATGAAAGCAAAACAGATTCCGGTGATATATCTTTCAGCGAAAGATGATATTCAAAGTAAAGTAAAGGGATTAAAAATGGGGGCTGAGGATTATCTTACGAAGCCCTTTGAGGTGCTCGAGCTGTTGGTGCGGGTAGAAAAGGTGCTCAGGCGCAGCGCGCGCGCACAGGATAGTTATCAAATCGATGGCGTTGCCATTCATGAAAAGGAGCATATGGTTTTGCGGGATGGGTGCCCGGTAGAGCTGAAGCCGATGGAGTATTCTCTCTTGCTCATGCTCGTAAAGCATCCCAATATGGTATTTTCAAGGGAGCAGCTGCTGCAGGAGGTATGGGGAGATCAGTATTTTGGCGAGACGCGTACCGTAGATAACCACATCGCGATCCTGCGCAAAAAGCTGAATTGGAGCGAAAAGATCATCACCGTACACCGGGTTGGCTACAAATTAGAGGTGAAATAAAATGCGTTTAAGAGGAAAAATAATGGCCATCTGCATGGCTGCGGTGCTCCTTGTGATGAGCCTAGGCTTTTTCGTTATTTTACAGATACAGGAGAGGTCGCTGCGGGAAGCCGATGAAAAAAATGTGCAGAAATCACTGGCAATTTATTGCTCCAATGTGATCTCTGCCAGCAGTACAGGAGGCGCCGATATGAGGGATACCACCCTGCGCAGCGTGGCTGCCTATTATTTTTCTGCGTATGCGCGCCTTGTCCAAACAGAAAATGTTTTTTATTCCCTTGTCTGCGACGGAAAATATCTGTATGATATGTCTCCCTATGATCCCTATGCCGTATTTGAGGATTCAGAGGAAGAGGGAGAGAGTATCAAGCGGATCCGCATGGGGGAGGATGCGGTGATCGTGGGGCGCTACTCCTTTGAACTTTTGGGTCAGAAGTTTGAAGCATACATGAGTATGAACGTCAGTGAAACGGAAAATAAAATCAGCGGGCTGCGCATGCTGTGCATCACGGTACTTCTGCTTGGCTGCATCATCATGGCAGCGATACTGGCCCTGCTGGTGCGGCATATTCTGTCGCCGATAGAAAAGCTGACGGAAAACGCCGTATCGATATCCAAAGGCGAGTATCATCTGCGGACAAATTATGAAAGCAACGATGAGATCGGCATCTTATCGACGGCCTTTGACGAGATGTCCGCAGCGATTGAAGAAAAGATAACGCATCTGGATACAGAGCTGCAGAAAAGGCAGCTGCTGCTGGGCGCGCTATCCCATGAAATGAGAACGCCCATGACGGCTATTATCGGATATGCAGACAGTCTGATGCGCATGCCGCTCAGCGATGCGCAGAAAAATGAGTGCGCAAAGAAAATATATGACGCCGGAAAGCATACCGAGCGCCTGGCGCAAAAAATGATGGAGCTGATTGGATTATCTGACGCCGGACAGATAGAGAAGAGCACATTGGATGCTGCTGAATTTGCAGAGGAGCTAAAGGCTATGGTCCCTCCTCAGGTTAAAATTGACTGCAAAGTGCAAAGCCTATACGGAGATAAAACATTACTGCTCAGTATGGTAGCCAATTTAGTGGAGAATGCGGTAAGGGCATCTGACGATAGTCCAGAGGTTGAAGTCCTGATCACAGAAAATCAAAATAGGATACAGTTTATCATTTCAGACCGGGGCTGCGGCATTGCGCCTGAGCAGATTTCGCTCCTTACAGAACCGTTTTACCGGGTGGATAAGGCGCGCTCCAGAAAGAAAGGCGGCGCTGGCCTTGGCCTCGCCATCTGTAAAAAGATATGTGAGCAGCACGGAGGCACACTTTCGATAGAGAGCGAGATAGGCCGGGGGACCACGGTAACAGCCAGTATTATTACAATTTGATGACACTTTACATACAACTTGAGTAGGACTTAGTATACTCAAGTTGTTATACTATAGGGGAGGTGATGAAAATGAAAAAAAGGATACTGGCCGTGGTACTTTTGTTTTTGCTCGTTTTAAGCGGCTGCAGTCAGGAGCAGGCAGCAGAATCTCCCCGCCAAAGCACATATGGAACGACATGGATTGCTGAGAGTATGGAAGTGCCTGAGCATTATGTGTTTGAAAATGTATCCGAGTCTGGGAAAACTAAGGTCGTGGTGGATGCCGATATTATTGTTCCGCAGGTTTATGGGGCCAACATCATAGAAGCAGTTCCGGTTGTGTTTTCAGAGGAAGAAATCCGCACATTCATCAAACAGCACACGGGTCATTTTGAATGGATGAATGCCCAAACCGGTAAAGCCTATTCGGGCGAAGGTCTTATAAAAGAGAATTTGGAGGGAAATCTATTCGGGTTTGAGTCCTATTCGATGCTGCTTAATAATCTGGAAGAGTTTAAGCAGGGAGGCGCCTATCGGGAAATCTATGTTAATTTCTGGCTCGACAAAAAAACAGGTGCAATTGCCTATACGCCTGTTTTATCCTATACCAACAGCCCACAAGAACCGGAGATCAGCAGTATTGTACCGTTAAATGAACAGAACATGGCCAATGACTGTACAATCAGTCTGGAGGAGGCCATCCGGTTTGCCGATGCAGAGGCAAAGCTCATTTCACCTGATTTTACTCTTTTTCAATATGGTCAGCTAGAAAAGGTCAATGAAAATAACGCGCAATACTACGGGTTCAAATATACGCGGGAACTAAATGGCATTCCGGTCAATGCAGATATCGCCCGCGGGGTGGGGGATGGCTCTGCGTATACCGCAGGGACGGAGAGCATTTGGATCTCGGTTAATGATGCTGGGGTTTGCTGGCTTCAGTATAGGAATCCCACACAAAGGGGCGAGGTTGTTGCAGAAAATGCTGCGCTGCTTCCGTTTAAAGACATCCAGGATATTTTTGAAAAAGTGTCGATGCTGAGCATCCAGCATCTGGAGCTCTATGATACCTTAGTGGAAAATGTCATGGACATCAGAGAGATTCGGTTTGGCTATATGGCGGTCAAACAATCAGAAAGCATCGGCGGATACCGCTATATTCCCGTATGGGATTTTTATGGGGTAGACTGGCCCCTTTATGAAAACGCTACATTTTATCCTGAGGACTTTAATGAACCGGTATTTACCATTAACGCCATAGATGGAACGGTCATAGACCGGAATATGGGGTATTAACCATGAAGGCAGTCCTTTCAGAGAGCATTCGGCTGCTCAGAAACAGATGGTTTTATCTTTCCGCCATATTTACGGTGCTGGTATTGTGGATGGATTTGTGCCCCCATATGGACATGCTGCAAGGCAGCAAAAAAGACGAAATCGTATATTTGCTCGCAGATATTTTGAGCGGAAAAGGCAATCTTCTATCGCTTCCACTGCTTTCAGTCCTACCCTGTGCCGCCGGTGTCTGTCAGGAAGTGAATACGGGAGTAGCAAGATACGCCATCTTTTATGGAGGCTATCGGCGCTATGTGCTTAGCAAGGTGACAGCACTCCTATTGTCTGCTCTTCTATCACAGTTCATTGGCGTTACCATCTTTAGCGGTACAGTATCATGGATAACAGGCTTTTTTGCTTTAGCGCCGGCGCCCCTTATCATGCAGCGCCTGCTGCTTGCGTCCTGCTTTGCCATGCTGGGGCATATCAGCGCGCTTTTAACAGGGGATGCGGTCTCCGCTTATGTGATGCCTCTTGTCTTTGTTTTTACGCTGTCGATGTTTCGGTCGCGCTTTTTCTTTGGTGCCGCCTATATGGATCCGAAAATGTGGCTATCCGCGAAAGGACTGGCGATACCGCTTGTATTTACAGCGTTTTTACTGCTGACAGCGCTGTCTTTGCTGCTGACAGCATGGGAGGTGCGAAGGCATGCTTAAAATCAGTCAAATTTATAGCTGCGCTGTGTGGAATGTATACAGCATCCGTAAAAATCCGCGCATTTTTTGCGGTTTTCTGCTGGGGCTTTGTCTGTGCTTTTTTCTGATGCAGCGCATCATAGAGTGTTCGACCATGTTTGACACCAATATTCAGCTATTTGAATTGTTTATCTGGTGCTTTGCCGATGCAGACAGCATTCTGTTCGTTTCGCTGGCAGTGCTTCTTTTCCTTTTTCAGATTCCGCGCTTGGATACGCCTGCGTATTATCTGATCTTTAGAAAGGGGAGAGCGAATTGGCTTCTAGGACAGGTGTTGACGTCTGTCATCATCAGCCTTGTCTATACGCTGTTTCTTTTGGGCGCGTCAATGCTGTTTACCCTGCATAGTGGTCATGTTTTGGGGAGCAATCAATGGAGTGATACGGCAACGATTCTCAGCTTTGCTCCGGAAAATTTTGAGGTAGCGCTTACGGTGGTGAGAAAAACGATTAAGTTAACAACGCCGTATCCCTGTGCGGCCACCATCTTTTCTTTAATGGCACAGTATATTTTATTTTTAACGCTGCTCAATCTGTTTTTTTCAATCCGGCTTGGGAAAAAAGCGGGTATTGCAGCGGTTATCGCTGTCAGCCTATACGCTTATTTGTTAAATCCGCAAAAGCTGACTATGTTGCTGCACATACCGGAGGAAGTGCAATATATTGCCAATGTGCTGGCGGCATGGATTTCACCTTTAAATCATGCGACTTATGCACTGCACAGTTTTGGGTATGGCAATTTCCCCAGTATTGGGCAGTCCCATATGGTTCTGGGAGGGATGAATCTTGCATTGCTGCTTGGTTCCTATTTTAGCATTTCCCATACAGAGCACATCTTTTTAGGAGGTTCTCATGAATAAGGCGGTAGAAGTAAAAGCACTTTCAAAATCCTTTGGCAAGGAGACCGTGCTGAAAGACGTCAATATATCCTTTGAAGCGGGGAAAATTCACGGCATTATCGGACGCAATGGTTCGGGAAAAACGGTTTTGATGAAATGCATTTTAGGATTTTTAAAGCCGACTTCAGGAAGCGTTCAGGTCTTCGGAAAAACAATTGGAAAAGAGGTGGATTTTGCACCCGATACCGGCATGATGATTGAAACACCTGCTTTTATTCAGGCGGAAAGCGGCAGCAATAATCTGAAATGGCTTTTGAGCTTAAAAGGCAAAAAGGATATTGACGTTCTTTCTTATATGGCCATGGTTGGCCTTGATGGAACATCCAAAAAGCATGTTGGAAAATACTCATTAGGGATGAGGCAGCGCCTTGGCATAGCGCAGGCTATCATGGAAAGTCCAAGGCTTCTGATTTTGGATGAACCTCTGAATGCGCTGGATAACAAAGGCGCTGCGGACATGCGCGAATTATTGATTACACTTAAAGAGCAGGGGGTGACAATCCTGCTGTCTTCCCATAATCCCCTCGATATTTCGGCGCTGTGCGATACCGTGTGTGAAATGGACAGAGGCGTATTAAAAGCTGTGAAATGATTAACGGACTGCTATCCATGACGGATAGCGGTCCGTTTTGATGTGCGATAGGGTATTCAGCTTTGTATAGCAAAAATTTGAAATTAGCTGAAAAAATTCAGCTGGCTCTGGTGGAAAAGGCGGCTCATGGCGGAAAATTCCCCGTCATGAGCCGCCTCTGAAGAGCATATGGTGGAAAAAATTCCACCAAGCATGGCGTAAAAAATCAGAATCGCGTAAAAACTTCAGCTATATTTTCGATTTCAGCCATCATTGGTGCAAAAGGTCATCAATCGCATCATTGGTGGAAAAAGTCATCAACGGCATCATTGGTGCAAACGACTACCAACGGCATCAGCAATGCAAGCAGTCATCAATCGCATCATTAGCACCAGCGGCATCATCAAAGAAAAATCGGGTTCGTCCAGGCGCGGCGCCCTTCGGCATCCACAACGCTCACGCGAATATAGTCATACTGGCCGCGCAGATCCAGCTCAGCATGCGTCAGGCCATCGCCCGTCTGCATGCGTGTGGGATGGCGCTCCGAGATAAACTGAATGCGGCTACAGGGCTCACAGCAGATATGAGCGATGCCGTCCTCCACATAAAAATCGTGAATCACAGGGCCGCAGGAGGAATAAAACGCCCCCTCAGAAAGCGCCTTCAAAATGGCCGGCACATGATTTTCCGCATTCACCATGACCCAGCCGTGGCAGTGCTCCTCCATGCAGTGACCGTCATCGGTAGCAATGCCGAAAATGCGCTGTCCCTGCCCTAGCAGTTCATCCCAGTAGGGCGCATTATAATCCATCTCATTGCCCATCACGCAGCCAGTGTTCCAGATCTCCATCGCAAAGTTGCCGCGCAGCTGATCAAAATAGCGCGCCGGCGTGCCGCTCCACTCAGGGTGGCAGTACACCGTCAGGTTGCCGTTTTCATGCAGCCAGTCAAGATAAGGCTGGTATTCCTGCTGATTCGTCGCCTGGCCGCTTTCAAAGGTCTGATCCTGCGTAAAGCCATTTCGCTCATCATCATAGCCGAGGCATACCGTATGAAAGCAGCGAAAGCCATGGCCATTTTCAAAGGTAGCGTCAAACTCCATGCCGGGCACGATGGTAATGTTTGTTTCCGGCGCATAGTTTTTAAAATTGTAGCAGCGATGGTCAGTCAGTGCCATGAAGTCATAGCCGTTCTGCACATGAAAACGAATCGTCTCCTCCGGCGTAGTCTTACTGTCAGAACGTGTGGTATGGCAGTGCAGCGCGCCCTTCAGCATGGGCCGCGCTTCATGAAAAGCAGCTTGTCGAATGATCATATCAGAGCTCTCCTTTGTTTTAAATTGCAGGGATTATATATCAGGCAGGGGGCAAAGTCAACCCCTATTTCACCTTATTTTGCGGATACGAATCAACGATCATTACCGCCGTTTTCATCCACTGCTGCAGCGTGCTAAACTCCGAGAGACTCTCTAAGCTGCGGATCTTCTCGCTTGCCAGATACTGCGGCTCATACCGGCCGTCCTGCCAGCGAAACTGAAAGCGCTCATAGCCCATCAGGCGCTCCATGCGCATGCTACGGTCGAGCAGAAGGCTAAAGCTTCCGTCCGCCTCTGGGCACAGATAGAGCGCCATGCGTGAGTCCGTATTTCCAAAAATGCGGATGCGGCGCTGCCAGAGGCTCTGCAGCTCGCCGCTAGGCGCAAGCGCAGTCACCTCCAATTTGGCAATGGTATGCGCCTGATCGTCCCATTGGAAGGTCAGCAGTTCGTTTTGGCCGTC
Source organism: Lachnospiraceae bacterium (assembly GCA_022794035.1). Classification (NCBI taxonomy): domain Bacteria; kingdom Bacillati; phylum Bacillota; class Clostridia; order Lachnospirales; family Lachnospiraceae; species Lachnospiraceae bacterium. The sequence goes on from JAAWDX010000005.1 coordinate 107,043, forward strand.
CGCTGTCAGGTCGGCAAAGCAGAAGCGCACGTCTTGGTTTGCGCGCTGCGCGGCAGCAAGAAGACGCTGCTCATCGGTTGTCAGATCGTCCTGAGAGCCCTTGATGCCGTCCGGAAAGGATTGAAAGGTGCTGTAGTGGCGGTACCAGGGGGCCTCGTGATCTAGAAAATAGCGGATGATGAGCATGCTGGCGGCGATGAAGAGGACGGTTAAAAAGAGGGCGGTGTATACCTTTTTCATGGGCTTTACTCCTTAAATGCAGCGAGATAGCTGTTTAGCGCGTCCAGCGCCTGCTGGTAGCAGGTTTCAAGGTCGGCGCCGTCGGTGATATAGGGCTCCATGGAGCGGAAAATGATGTCGTACACGGGCCAGTTGGGCAGAGTCACGCCTTCGATGTGGTCGATGATATCCAGGATCTGAGCCTTAGTCTGCAGCGAAAGCGGCTTTTGGATATAATCGGGCTCTGAGGCCTCGTACGCCTCTTCGAAATCTTCAAAATCTTCAAAATAGCCCTGGGTCTGGCGGATCTGATACTCGGTCTGCGTGAGTTCGGTGAGAAGCTGCTCGGTGACGGAGCGGTTGACGGAAAGCTCATAATGCATAAAATAGGGCTGATCCAAGCAGTATTTTAAAAATTCATACGCCTCCTGCGGATGGGCGGTGCTCTGCAGTACGCCGCCGAAGGTAGTGATCATAGCAGTATAGCGCGAGGGATCCTGCAAAGAAGGGATGGGGCAGAGCGCGAAGGTCTGCTGCACATCGCGGTAGCGGGATTCGTAGTAGGCAGCCTGAGCAGCGAAGGAGTGAGGATAGGTGTTGTGGCAGCTGCCGCCCTCGATAAAGGCGAAGGTGTGCTCATAAATGGAATCAAACCGAAGCGCACGGCCGTATCGCTCATCATGCCATGTGTTGGCGAGCCAGAAGTCCGGAGCATTCAGCAGGCTTTGGAAATCCCGGGCCTCCTGCTTGGCGAAGGCCTTGTAAAAACGGGCAAGCGAGGAGTAAAAGTCAGCGTCTAAATGAATGGCCTGATTTTCATAGTCGAGAATGTCTGCGCGGGAGGCAGAGAGCAGAATCAGGACAGGGATCTCGGTAAGAGGAGAGATGAACTGAGCCAGCACCTCCTGATTGACATAGGGATCCTGCAGGCCTTCTGCGCAGTGCGTGAGCTGATTCAGCCACTCCGGCAGTGTGCTATCAGAAAGGCTTACGGCGTACTGCCGCAGATTTTCCTGCGAGGTCATGAGCGTGTTGAGATTGAAGGTAAGCGGAAGCAAAAGCTGCTCGCTGTGATACAGGCCGCCCTGCAGGAGACTCGGGTAATAATCGCCGCTGCCATACAGCTCGTCCTGATCGGCATAAGGCTTTAGATCGAGAAAAAGCCCGGCCTCCAGCAGCGCGTAGACATCATCATTATTTAAGGCATCCTCAATGATCACATCTGGCAGCGTGCCGGAGCGCTGATCCTGCCAAAGCTGCTGGTTTAGGTCCTCTGAAAAGTCAAAATAGCGGATGGTTAGGTCGATAGGGTGCGAGGCCTCGTAGGAACGAAGTATCTGATCATAGCGGTAGCTCTCCTCGCCGAAAGCAGTTTGCAGCCCCATGAATTCCCCCAGCGCATAATCGGTATAAGGATAAGAAGCGTCGCCGTGCATGCGAGGCGCGACCATGTAGACAGTAAGGGAAGGTCCAGAATCGGATCCGCTGTCCTCCTGTGGCTGGGAGGTGCAGGAGGTGGCCTGCAAAAGAAGTGAAAGAGTTAAAATATAAAGAAAGAATTTTTTCAAGCCAATACCTCCTTTACATAATCTAATGATTGGATATCCAAACTATAGCAAATGCACAAAGGCTTGTCAATTCATAAAATCAGTGCTTGACAAAGAGCATGGTTTTGCCTATAATATATACGAAAGTGTATCAAATGAGACAGATAGGAGCGCTATGGAATCTCCAGCAAAATTTTCAAAGTCCCATGAACAGGTGTTAGCAGGCTGCTTTCTCTTTCGCTCGCTCACGAGCGCGCAGCGCGAAGCCGTCTATGCCCGTCTCAGAGTGGAGGATTTCCACAAAGGGCAGGTCATTTACAGCCAGCATTATTTTGAGCGGTCCCTGGGCATTTTGCTCGAGGGAGAGGCCGCCGTGCAGAAAGAGAGCGGCGCGCTGCTCAATCTCCTGCAGAGCGGCAGCTGCTTCGGCGTCGCGGCGCTGTTTGCGCCGGCCGAAGAGTATGTCACCACCATCACGGCACGCAAGGCGTGCAAAGCGGCGTTTATCTCCGGAGAAACACTGGCAGAGTTGTTTCGGCAGTATCCTGACATGGCGATGGCCTACATCACGTTTTTGTCAGGCCGGATTCAGTTTTTGAATCAGAAGATCGACAGCTTTGCGGCGTCCTCGGCGGAGGATGCGGTGTACCGGTGGCTGCTGGCGCATCAGGACGAAGCGGGCAGGGTCAAGGTCGGCGGTGGGTTTGCGCGCCTGGCGCGGGAGCTGAATATTGGCCGGGCCAGTCTGTACCGCAGTCTAACGCAGCTGGAGCAGGCGGGACGGATTGTGAAGCATGGGGCAGAAATAGAGCTCTTAGGAAAGGAATAGTCATATGAAAAAAGTACTTGCATGGGTGATGGCTGCGGCGCTGATGATGTCGCTGGCCGCGTGTACCAGTCAGAAGCCGGAGGATTCGCAGGCGGATTCAAAGCCGGAGTCGCAGACGAGCGCAGAGACGGATTCTTCAACGACGATCGGAAAACCGGAGGATGTGAAGATTGCGGCGCTGAAGGGGCCGACGGCGATGGGCATGCTGCAGCTGATGGAGCTGTCGGAGCAGCATTTGACGCCGGATACCTATCAGTTTACGCTGGCCGGCTCGCCGGATGAGATCCTGGGCAGCATCATTCAGGGCGATTTTGACATTGCGGCAGTGCCGACCAATGTGGCGGCTACGCTGTATAATAAGACGCAGGGAGAGGTGCAGATTGCGGCCATCAATACGCTGGGCGTGCTGTACTGCATTGAAAACGGCGATACGATCTACAGCGTGGAGGACCTGCGCGGGAAGACGATCTATAATCTGGGCAAGGGTGCGACGCCGGAGTTTGCGCTGAATTTCCTGCTGGAAAAGAACGGTCTGAATCCGGAGACGGATGTGGATGTGGTGTATAAGACAGAGAGCACCGAGGTGGCCAGCCTGCTGCAGAGCGGCGAGGCCAGCATTGCGCTGCTGCCGCAGCCCTTTGTGACAAGCGTGCTGGCGCAGAATGAGAATCTGCGCGTGGCGCTGGATTTCACAGAGGAATGGAATCAGGTGGGTGATGGCAGCACGCTGACGATGGGCTGCATCGTGGTGCAGAAAAAGTTTGCCGAGGAGCATCCGGAGGCGCTGGAGCGCTTTTTAGAAGCCTATGAGGACTCGGTCGAGTTTACGAATGACACGAAGACGCTGGAGACGGCGGCGCAGTACGCGGAGAAGTTTGGCGTGCTGAAGGCGGCTGTTGCGGCAAAAGCTATCCCGCAGTGCAACATTGTCTTTGAAGACGGCGAGGATATGAAACGGATTGCCGGCGGCTTCCTGCAGGTGATGTTTGAGGCAGACCCGGCCTCTGTTGGTGGCGCTGTGCCGGATGATGCATTTTATTATGATGCGGATTGATACGAAAATGAAAAAGGCGCTTAGCGCAGCAGGCGTGGCCGCATTTTGGCTGCTTGTCTGGCAGCTGGCGTATTACGGAGTAGGGAGAGAGCTGCTGCTGGCCTCTCCCGTCTCTGTATTTAAGCGGCTTACTGAGCTTGTGAGGCAGGCTGGATTTTGGCAGATCATTCTAAGCTCCTTCTGCCGGATCATGGGCGGCTTTTTGCTGGGCCTGCTGCTGGGAACGGCGCTGGGCGTGCTGACAGCCAAATGGAGCCTGGCCTACCGCATTCTGCAGCTGCCGATGAATATCATCAAGGCGACGCCGGTGGCCTCATTTGTCATTTTGGCGCTGGTGTGGATCAGCGGGAAAAACCTTTCTGTTTTTATTGCTTTTCTGATGGTGCTGCCCATGGTGTGGAGCAGTGTCGATCAGGGGCTGAAGAGCGCCGACGGGCAGCTTTTGGAAGCGGCCAGGACATACCGCCTCAGCCGCCTGCAGACAGCGCATGCCGTTTATATTCCGGCGGTCATGCCTTACTTTCTTTCCGTGTGCCGGGTGGCCATGGGATTTGCGTGGAAGGCCGGCATCGCCGGTGAGGTTATTGCCATTCCCAAGAATGCCATCGGTACGCAGCTTTATGACGCCAAGATTTACTTAGAGACCGTCGATCTATTTGCCTGGACGGTCGTGATTATCGTGCTATCGGTGCTGATCGAAAAGCTTTTCACAAAGGGCGTAGCATGGATTGCCAGAAAGTGGGGGGCGCACAATGAAAATTGAAGTGAAAAACCTCTCCTTTTCCTATGGAGAGCAGACCGTGCTGCAAAAAGTCAGCTTTACGCTCACCAGCGAGCAGCCGGTCGTACTGCTCGGCAGCTCCGGACAGGGCAAGACAACACTGCTGCGGCTATTGGCCGGGCTTCTTACGCCGCAGGGCGGCCAAATCAGCGGTATCACTGCCAGCACGCGGATTGCCGTGATGTTTCAGGAGGATCGTCTGTTTCCACAGCTGAGCGTATGGAAGAATTTAAAATTGGTCCGTCCCGATGTGACGCAGCAGCAGGCAGCTGCATTGTTGACGGAGCTGGATCTGGGAGAGACGGTGCTGGGGCAGCTGCCGCGGGAGCTTTCGGGAGGAATGCGCCGCCGGGTCGCGCTGGCCAGAGCGCTTTTGTTTGAAGCGGATTTAGTGCTCATGGATGAGCCGTTTCAGGGGCTTGATGCCAATACGCGTGCGGACGTATTGAAGGCAGTGCGCAAATGGACAGAGGGTCGGCCGCTGCTGTTGATTTCCCACGAGCCGAGCGATGCCGAGGCGCTGGGAGCTAAAATAATGACGCTACAGGAGATTGAATCATGACAAAGCAGGAAATTATGGAAGTATTTCAGCTGCCGCGCGCAGAGTATGAGGCCGCAATCAGGCCGCGTGCGTTTGAGGTGCTGAAACGTGAAAAGCGGGGAGTCAGTCCCGTTGCCATGCTGGGCTACAGCAATGTATGTAAAAATCAGTGCTTATACTGTGGAATGAGGGCGGGCAATGCCAAGCTGCCGCGGTATCGCTTCCAAGAGGAGCAGATTGCAGGCTCGATTCATTCTGCATTTGCTATGGGGCTGCGCCGATTGTTTTTAATTTCGGGCGAGGATCCTAAATATCCGTTTGAAACACTGCTGCGCATAATTGAACAGGCAAAACAGATGGGCTTTGTCAGGGTGAGCCTTGGAGCAGGCGAGTTTTCCAAGACGCAGTATGAGGAGCTTAAGGCGGCCGGGCTTGATGAATATGTGATGAAGTTTGAAATGTCCCATAAGGACACTTTTGAAAGAATGAACCCGTCCACCACGTTTGAAAAAAGGAATCAAGGGATTCGCTGGATTCAGGAGGCAGGGCTCGATCTCGGCTCCGGCAATATCGTCGATTATCCGGGGCAGACGCTGGAGGAGCTGGCGGATGATATTTTGCTGATGCAGGAGCTTTCCATCAGCTGGGCGCCGAATATTCCCTATATGCCGGCCATCGGCACGCCGCTGGCTACGCAGGAGGATGGTACGCCCAGTCCGCGCGGTAGCATTGATAAGATGCAGCGGGAGATTTCATTGGTGCGGCTTCTGTTGCCGCAGTGCGACATCACTGCACAGCAGCCGGGCGAAGATATCCGTAACGGTCTTTCTGATCAGCAAGGAAATGCAGAGGCAGTGCGTGCCGGCGGCAATGTGCTGTTTGTCGATCTGCTTCCGGCCGCTCAGGCAGGAAATTTTCATGTGATCGATCATAGAGTGATCGCCGGACTGGATCATGTGAAGGAGATCGCGCAGATGACGGGGCTGGAGCTCATCTGCTGATGAAGGATATCTATGAAATTCATGTGAAGGAAAATAGCGGAGAAGAGATTCTGGAGGGGATGACCCCTGATTTTCCTTACACAAGCTCGAGGGCCTTTCTGGATCATTACACTGTATTCTGGCACTGGCATAAAGCGGTAGAGCTGTTTTATATGGAAAGCGGGACGCTCGAATACGATACGCCGCAGGGCAAGCATGTCTTTCCGCCCGGATCGGGAGGGCTTGTCAATACGGGCGTTCTGCATAGCTCCCGGCCGAAGAAGGGATGTAAGCATACGGTTCAGAAGCTGCATATTTTTGATGCGGCTTTTCTGTTTGGTGATGTAAATGGACGGATTTATCAAAAATATTTTGCGCCCATCCTTACGGCGCCGCAAATTGAGATGATTTCTCTTGATCCGCAAGATCCGCAGCAGCAGAGGATCCTGCAGAAAATTAAAAGCTCCTTTTTAATTTCAAACGAAGCAGAGGGCTATGAGATCAAACTCAGAGAAGCGCTTACTGATATCTGGCTGGATATGAGCGCTCTGGCACAGCCGGAAATGGGAGGACAGAGGGGGTCCAAAGAAAGCGTTAAGCAGATGATGCTTTACATTCATGATCATTACCATGAGAATATTAAAATATCAGAGGTGGCAGCGGCCGGCTTTGTCAGCGAAAGAGAATGCTATCGTTCATTTCAGGCCCTTCTGCATATGGCGCCGGGAGAGTATGTCCGCAGCTATCGGCTGCAAGCAGCGAGCCGGCTTTTGGCAGAAACGGACGAGAGTATTACTCAGATCAGCCAGCTGTGCGGCTTTGGCAGCAGCAGCTTTTTCGGGAAAAGCTTTCTTTCTTTTTTTGGCATGACACCCAGTGCGTATCGCCAGATGCGGCAGAATAATACCAATTAGAGGCGGGAAAATGATAGTCCTTCGCCATAAGCTTTGCTAAAATGAATTTGCATAAGTCATTCAATGAAATTTATTTTAGCAAGCGGAGGGAAAAATGGCGAATCGTGATTTAACAGTGGGCGAGCCTGGCAGAGTGATTAGAAGCTATTGCCTGCCGCTTTTTGGCAGTGTGTTTTTTCAGCAGATGTATAATCTGGCTGATAGCTTTGTGGCAGGGCGTTTTATCAATGAAAATGCTTTGGCAGCGGTAGGAAACAGCTATGAGATTACGATGATCTTTTTAGCATTTGCAGTGGGCTGTAATACGGGCTGCTCCGTCATCGTTTCCCGTTATTTTGGCGCTAAGGATTATAAAAAAGTCAAAACAGGGATTACGACCTCTTTTATCGTCACGGCCATTGTTTGCCTGCTCTTTATGGCAGGAGGGCTGCTCTTTGCTTCTCCTATACTCCGGCTGATCCGGACGCCGGCCGATATTTTCCAGGATTCCTTAGCTTATCTGCAGATCTATATCGGCGGTCTTTTCTTTGTTTTCTTTTATAATGTGGCCAATGGTGTGTTTTCTGCATTGGGAGATTCAAAAACGCCGTTTATTTTCCTAGCGGTTTCTTCTACTGCGAATATTGCCATGGACATTCTGTTTGTAGCCGTATTTGACTGGGGCGTCATCGGCGTAGCGCTGGCGACCTTTATCTGTCAGGGAGCTGCCTGCATTCCGGCGCTTGCTGTTATGGCGGTCAAAATGCGGAGGCTTTCCAAAACAAAAGCGCCTTGGTTTACCTCCGGCGTCTTCAAGGAGTTTACCTCCGTTGCCATACCGAGCGTTTTGCAGCAGGGATTTGTTGCGGCAGGCAATATTATCATTCAGAGTGTAGTGAATACCTATGGCGCGGCAGTGGTGGCCGGCTATTCGGCAGCGGTAAAAATGAATAACTTGGTAACATCATGCTTTACAACGATTGGAAGCGGCGTGACTAATTATACTTCGCAGAATCTGGGCGCCGGTAAGCCGGAGCGGATTAAGGCCGGCTTTAAGGGTTCTGTTCGTTTCATGTGGACAATTGCGATCTCTATGTGTCTGCTGTATTTTTTGTTCCCTGCTCAGCTAATCCGGGTCTTTCTGAATCAGCCCTCACAGGAAGCGCTGCAGTCGGGCGTGGACTTTTTACGCATTGCTTCGCCCTTCTACATAGCGGCCGCGTTTAAAATCACATGCGATTCATTCTTATGCGGCGCCAAGCGCATGGGCTATGTGGTATTCAGTATTTTTCTGGATCTGGGGCTGCGCGCTGCGATTGCCATTATTTTCTCCGCACTGTTTCAAACGGCATTTAGCGTCTGGTTTGCATGGCCGATTGGCTGGACGATTGCTGCGGTGGTTACTTACCAGCTATACCGCCGAAAGCTGGGTATAGATTGAACTAGGATATGAGATGCCTTCGTTAGATATTGGTACAAAAGGGCCGGGCAGACAGATTGCCCGGCCCTTTTGTTTTTTATTTAAGAAGAGAGGATTCAATCCTTGCGAAGTCTTTAGTTGTATGATATAAATGATACTATCAACCTAATATTAAACAGGAGGATCTATGATGGACAACAAGTACGCGGGCACTCAGACAGAAAAAAATCTAGAGGCAGCTTTTGCAGGCGAGTCACAGGCGAGAAACAAGTATACATATTTTGCTTCTGCAGCAAAAAAACAAGGCTTTGAGCAGATCGCTGCATTATTTTTAAAAACAGCCGATAATGAAAAAGAACATGCCAAAATGTGGTTTAAGGAGTTAAATGGGATCGGCGATACAGCTCAAAATCTTGCTGCGGCTGCAGAGGGTGAAAATTACGAGTGGACGGATATGTATGAAGGCTTTGCAAAGACAGCAGAGGCAGAAGGGTTTCCTGAGCTGGCTGAAAAATTCCGGATGGTTGGTGAGATTGAGAAGCATCATGAAGAGCGATACCGTGCACTGCTTAAAAATGTAGAGACAGCGGCAGTATTTGAAAAGAGCGAGGTTAAGGTATGGGAATGCCGTAACTGCGGCCATATCATCGTCGGGACAAAGGCGCCGGAGATTTGTCCGGTGTGCGCACATCCTCAGAGTTATTTTGAAGTACAGGCAGAGAATTATTGACCAGAAAGCAGCACCTCTCTAAATTCTTTGATTTGGCGGAAGTGCTGCTTTTCTTTGCTGGACTTGTTGGAATCGATGCAGGTATATGTTACAATACGATAGAACAAAAGGGGGAAACACCGTTATGAATATAGAAGCAGTCATTGACCAGCAGTTTAGAGGCAATATCTATATTGTGCAAAACGCAGGCGTGATATATGAAAGAGAGAGCGGCTTTGCCGATCTGCCAAACGAGGTTCCCAATACACGGGAAACGAAATTTGCCAGTGCCTCCGCAGGCAAGGTATTTGTTGCCGTCGGCATTCTGCAGCTGATCGAGCAGGGCCGGCTGCAGCTTGACGATACACTGGGAATGTTTTTAAGTACAGAGCTGGGGGAGATGGATCCGCAGGTTACGATTCGGCAGCTTCTTACGCATACGTCAGGCGTGCCGGATTATTTTGATGAAAGCGTAATGGAGGAGTATGAGGAGCTGTGGACAGACTTTCCTAATTATAAAATCAGGCATAACAGCGATCTGCTGCCCCTCTTTATCCATAAACCGATGATGTATCCAAGAGGAGAACGCTTTCAGTATAATAATTCCGGCTATGTGCTGCTGGCGCTGATCATAGAAAAAATCACAGGAATGGACTTTGATGAATATCTTAAGATAAATGTGTTTGACGTCTGCGAAATGACGGACACAGGCTACTACGAGCTTGACAGGCTTCCGGCCAAATGCGCGCAGCATTATATTTACTGCGCTGATACAGGCGATTACCGCACCAACATCTTTTCAGTGGATGTAAAGGGAACGGGAGCAGGAGGCGCCTTTATTACCGTGACCGACATAGTCAGGTTTTGGACGGCTCTGCTGGAGGGGCGGCTCATTGCAAAAGCGATGGTCCGTGAAATGCTAAAGAAGCAAAGCGGAGATGGCGCCGATGAGGAAGAAGGCTATTATGGCTATGGCGTGTGGATCATCGAGAGTGAGCAAGGAGAGGACCTCGCTTATTTTCAGGGCTGTGACCCCGGCGTCAGCTTTATTTCAGAGTATAACCCCAATACCGGTACCATTTCTGTATTGGTAAGCAATTATGGCGATAATGTTTGGAAGGAAATGCGCAAAATCAGAAAGGCATTTTAGAGAGGAGAACCATGATTTCAGAATGGCTTGTTTCGGAGACAGCAGAGCAGGCAAGGCAGCTGATGCAGTATAATCAGGTGTCAGAAAACCCGCTTGGCGGCTATGGCATGAAAAAAAGAGTAGAGAAGCTCATTCAGCTGCTGCGCACCGCGATGTATCCCAGTATCTACTATGAAGGCGTGCCGGAAGAAAAGTTTTTACAGGCTATCGTCACGCAGCACTGGCAAAAAGCCGCCATGCTGCTTTATGGCATGGCCTGCGATGTGCTGCCCAATGAATGCCGCAAAGCGGAAAAGGATGGCGCACATTGTACGCATTGCGTAGAAAAAGCAGAGCGGCTGGTCAAAGAGTTTATGGAAAGTCTTCCGGAGATCAGCCGCATACTGAGTACGGATATTCAGGCCGCTTATGAAGGCGACCCGGCGGCCCGTTCGCCGGAGGAGGTCATGCTGGCTTACCCTGCCTTTGAGACGATCACCATATTTCGGCTGGCACACCGCCTGTTTGAGCTAGAGATGCCGCTGATTCCGCGGATGATGACAGAATATGCGCATCAGCAGACGGGCATAGACATTCACCCGGGGGCGACGATTGGCGAATATTTCTTTATCGACCATGGAACGGGCGTGGTGATCGGCGAGACCTGCCGGATCGGCGAGCATGTAAAGCTCTATCAGGGGGTTACGCTGGGCGCCAAAAGCTTCCGGCATGATGACGAGGGGCGGCTGGTCAAGGGCGGCAAGCGGCATCCGGATGTGGGCAGCCATGTTGTGATCTATGCAGGCGCTACCGTACTGGGCGGCGATACCGTAATCGGGGATGACAGCGTGATCGGGGGCAGCGTATGGCTCACACATTCTGTACCGGCCGGCAGCAAAATCTATAACGAATGAGAAGGAAAAACCGATGAATCAGCAAACGCTATATGTATCAGACCTGGACGGGACGCTGCTGCGAAAAAATGAGCGCACCTCTGCTTATACTAATGAGGTGATCAATCGTATGACAAAGCAGGGGATGCTGTTTTCGTATGCGACGGCCCGTTCGATCGTAACAGCAAAGAAGGTCACAGCGGGACTGGAGGCGAAGATCCCGTTGATTGTCTATAATGGCGCCTTTATTATTGACAATCAGACAGGTGAGCTGCTGGCCGCCAATTATTTTGAAGACAGCGTAAAAGCTCTGATCAAGGATCTGATGGGCCATGACGTATATCCTATTGTGTATGCAATGCTTGAAGGGGCGGAGCGCTTTTCTTACTGGGAGGAGAAGTGCTCCCGGGGGATGCTGGATTTTATTGCCACCAGAAATGACAGCCGCAAGCGGCCGGTAAGAAGCGAAGAGGAGCTCGGGGCGGGACGCTGCTTCTATATCAGCTGCATTGAATCAGAGGCAAAGCTAAAGCCTTTGTATGAAAAGTATCAGGAGCAGTATCACTGCGTCTATCATAAGGATATCTATTCAGGAGAGCAGTGGCTGGAGATCATGCCTAAACAGACAACCAAGGCGCATGCCATCTGTCAGTTAAAACGGCTGTTAAACTGCAGCCGCGTAGTTGCCTTCGGGGACGGAATCAATGACAGAGAGATGTTTCAAATCGCGGATGAGAGCTATGCGGTGGCCAATGCAGCAGAAGCCTTAAAGCAGCTCGCCACTGGGGTGATCGGAAGCAATGAGGACGATGGCGTCGCCCATTGGCTGGAGGAAAATGCATAATCTGTCCTTGCTTTTGCAGCGCGCAGAGTGTATAATTCTATGAAATGTTATATGCAAGCTGTATGACTGAAAACGGAGGTATCTATGTTGCGGCATTTTTTAAATCCAATGGACTTTTCGGTAGAAGAATGGGACAAGCTGCTCGATCTGGCGGAAGCGATTAAAAATGATCCTCAAAAATACGCCCATGTATGCGATGGGAAGAAGATTGCGACGTTGTTTTACGAGGCAAGCACGCGGACGCGGCTGAGCTTTGAAGCTGCCATGCTGAATCTGGGCGGTTCAGTGCTGGGCTTTCATTCGGCAGAATCCAGCTCTGTTTCCAAGGGCGAGAGCGTTAGCGATACGATTCGTGTTATATCCTGCTTTGCCGATATCTGCGCGATGCGCCATCCAAAAGAGGGTGCGCCCATGGTGGCGGCGGCCAAATCCAGTATCCCGGTGATCAACGCAGGGGACGGAGGCCATCAGCATCCGTCGCAGACGCTGACGGACTTATTTACGATCCGTTCATTGATGGGCCGGCTTGAAAACCTGACGATTGGGCTTTGCGGCGATCTGAAATTCGGCCGGACAGTGCATTCACTCATCAACGCGCTTACCCGCTATGCGGGCATTCGCTTTGTGCTCATCTCACCAGAGGCGCTGCGTGTGCCGAGCTACATCCGCGACGAGGTGCTGGAGCAGAAGAACATACCTTATAAAGAAGTAGAAAATCTGGATTCGGTGATGCCGGAGCTGGATATCCTATATATGACGCGTATTCAGAAGGAGCGGTTCTTTAACGAGGAGGAATACATCCGCCTGAAAGACAGCTACATCTTGGATGCGGCGAAGATGAAGCTGGCCAAGAAGGACATGCTGGTGCTGCATCCGCTGCCGCGCGTGAATGAGATCGCCGTGGAGGTGGATGATGATCCGCGGGCGGCCTATTTTAAGCAGGTACAGTATGGCATGTACGCGCGCATGGCGCTGATCATGACGCTGCTGGGATTGGAGGAATAGTATGTTAAACGTAGGAAAAATTGAGCGGGGCATTGTGCTGGATCATATCAAGGCCGGCTGCGGCATGTCGATTTACCGGGATTTAGGACTGGACAAGCTCGATTGCTGCGTGGCCATCATTCAGAATGCGCGCAGCGGCAAGATCGGCCGCAAGGATATCATCAAAATCGAGGATGCCATGTCCAACATCGACCTCAATGCGCTGGGCTATATCGATCCGGATATCACGATCAATGTAGTCGAAAACGGAGAGATCGTGGAAAAACGGCGCATTCAGCTGCCCAAGAGGATCACCGGCGTCATCAAATGCCACAATCCGCGCTGCATCACCTCCATCGAGCAGGAGCTGCCCCATGTGTTCGAGCTCAGCGACGAGGAGCGCAAGATCTATCGCTGCATCTACTGCGAGGAAGCCTATAAAAGATAATCCGGAGCCTGAAAACGAGGAATCGTTTTCGGGCTTTTTTAAAAACTAGGTTCGTCCCTAAAAAACGCTGGACGGCCCGCGCGCAGCGTGGTATAATAAACTTTATATTAAAACATTTTTAAAAAGCCGGCCAGGCCGGCAAAAGGATGATCGGCATCGCCTTTTTCGCGCTGTGCGCGGCGGGGCGTGGTCAAATGAAAGGAGATTCAGATGAAACAGAAGATTGAAATCGATTCGTTTTTGAAGTTTCAATTTGTGAGCAATCCGACTTTTTCACCCGATGGAAAAAAGGCGGCATTTGTGGTGCAGCAGGCGAATTTAAAGGATAATAATTATCCGGGTGATATTCATTTGCTGGACATAGAGACAAAGACGACATCGCAGCTGACGAGCGGCGGCGATGCAAAAGGATATGTGTGGACGCCGGAGGGAACGCTTTTGTTTGCGGCAAAGCGCACGAAAGAGGACAAAGAGGCGAAGGATGACACGATTTTCTATGAGATCAGCCCCGAGGGCGGCGAGGCGAAGAAGGCCTTCAGTCTGCCGATTCAGGCGGGACGGATCGAGCCGGTGGACAGCGATCTGTATGTGGTTTCGGCGACGCAGAATAATGGCCAGCCGCTCAAGGATCGTGCCTATGAGATCATCGAGGAGTCTCCGTTCTGGTTTAACGGACGCGGCTTCACGGCAGGGCTGCGCGGACGGCTGTATCTGTACCGCCGCTCTACGGGCGAGCTGACGGCGATCACGGAGCCGTTTTTTGATGCGGGCGGCTTTGAGCTGAAGGGACATCAGATTTTATACCGCGGCGCAGAGTGGAAGAGCGGCATGAAATATGAGTTTGCCGGCGTGTATCTGTATGATATCGATGCCAAGACCACGCGCTGTCTGGTGGAGCCCAATCAAAAGCCGGGTTATACGATGGATTTCTGGACCGAAGGCAAGTTTATGCTGGCAACCAATGAGGGAGAGTGCAACCCCGGCATGGACTACAGTGAGTTCTATGTATATGATATGGAGACGGGCGAGGGCAGCAAGCTGGCTCCGTATGAACATAGCATTGGCAGCGGCTCTGTGGGCAGCGACGCCAGACTGGGCGGCGGACGCGGCAAGAAGCGTCTGGGCGATCAGTGGTATTTCATTACGACGGTGGATGACAGCGCATACCTGCGCACGATTTCGATGGATGGGCAGATCTCTGGCAATCTGACGCCGGATGGCTCGGTGGACAGCTTTGATGTCAATGAGGAGCATCTGCTGACCTGCGGCATGTACGGTAATAAGCTGGCAGAGCTGTATCTGGACGGCGAGCAGGTGACGCATTTTAATGACTGGTTTGAAAATGAATATGAAGTGATTACGCCTGAATATCACAGCTATACGGGCAGCGACGGCGTGGAGATCCACGGCTGGGCGCTGAAGCCCTTTGGCTATGAGGTGGGCAAGAAATATCCCTGTATTTTGCATGTGCACGGCGGTCCGCGCACGGTGTTTGGCAGCGTATATCATCATGAAATGCAGATGTGGGCCAATGCCGGCTTCTTCGTTATTTTCTGCAACCCGCGCGGCAGCGATGGACGCGGCAATGAATTTGGCGATATCTGCGGCAAATACGGCACGGTGGATTATACCAATCTGATGGAGTTTACGGATGAGATGCTGAAACAATATCCGGATATCGACCAGAGCAAGGTGGGCGTGACCGGCGGCTCTTACGGCGGCTTCATGACGAACTGGATTATCGGCCATACAGACCGCTTTGCAGCAGCCTGCTCACAGCGCTCGATTGCTAACTGGACGGTATTTGAGCATACCAGCGATATCGGCTATAGCTTTACCAAGAACCATCAAGGCGCGCATACGCGCGATGACATGGAGAAGCTGTGGTGGCATTCTCCGCTTAAATATGCAAATCAGTGCAAGACGCCGACTCTGTTTATTCATTCAGACCGGGATTACCGCTGCTGGATGGCCGAGGGCATTTCGATGTTTACGGCGCTCAAGATGCATGGCTGCGAGTCCAGACTGGTGCTGTTCCATGACGAGACGCATGAGCTGTCCCGTTCCGGCAAACCGCAGAACAGAATCCGCCGCATGGAAGAGATTCTGGGCTGGATGCAGAAATATTTGATGGCCTAAACCTAGCTGCTAAATAAGGGAGATTACTATGGAAAACGTTGTATATCAGGACCTATATCAATTTAACTTTCTCTCCGATCCGGTGATTGCGCCGGACGGAGCTCACGCGATCTTTGCTAAGCAAAACGCGGTAGAAGAGAAAAACGGATACACCTCCGAGATCTGGGTGATCGATCTCAAAACCAAGGAGTATCATGCGCTGACCAGCGGCGGCGACGAGCGCGGCGCATTCTGGCTGGACGCCGAGACGGTAGCCTTTGTCTGCCACCGGCAGAAAACAGAGGGTACCTGCTGGTACAAAATCAATATT
The DNA here is from genome assembly GCA_022794035.1 of Lachnospiraceae bacterium. Lineage (NCBI taxonomy): Bacteria > Bacillati > Bacillota > Clostridia > Lachnospirales > Lachnospiraceae > Lachnospiraceae bacterium. The sequence continues at coordinate 122,763 of JAAWDX010000005.1, forward strand.
CACGGCGGCGAGGCGCAGCCCTATCTGACCGTACCGGAGCGCGCGGGACAGATCAAGCTCATCGATGAAAACACCTATCTGTACACGACGGTGGTCGAGACGGGCGCCGAAGAAAAGGCTGAGAATAAGGCAGAGCTCGGCAAGGATTTCTGGGTGTTTGACGAATTCCCCTTCTGGTTCAACGGCCGCAAGGTCATCAACAAAAAGCGCAGCACGCTGATGCTGCACAAGGACGGTGAGACCAAGGCCATCACGCCGAAGTATCTCGACATGATGGGCATGCAGCTTTCTCCGGATAAGACAAAGGTCGTGTTCGGCGGCTGCGAATACACCGACGTGCTGCAGCGCACGAGCGGCATGTATCTGTACGATATCGCCACGGGCGAAACAACGACGCTGATTCCGCAAGGCACACTTGCCGTTGGCAGCTTCTATTTCATGGGAGATGACGAAATTTTCTATACGGGGCTGGAGGATGAAAAGCGCGGCGACAACCCGGATTACTATATCTACAATTTGAAGACGCAGACCAGCAAAAAGCTGCCCTTCCCCGATGCTTCGCCCCATGGCGGCGTTGGCTCCGATGCTAATATGGGCGGCGGCAATGGCATGAAATATGAAAATGGCTATCTGTATTTTACGCAGACGGTTTGGGGCAATGTGCATCTGGTGCGCATGGATCACGAGGGAACGATAGAAAAGGTTTGTGTGACGCCCGGATCCATCAATGCCTTCGACATGGCAAACGGCTACATCCTTTTTACCGCTATGCGGGGCAATGATTTGGTGGAGATCTATGAGCTGGCGGACGGCAAGGAGACGCGCCTGACAGCGCTGAACCAGCCGTATATGCAGAGCCACAATGTGATTACGCCGGAGTATTTTACGTTTGAGAACCGTGCAGGCGTGACGCTGGAGGGTTATGTGCTGAAGCCGCTTGGCTTTGAGAAGGGCAAGAAGTACCCGGGTATTTTGGAGATGCACGGCGGACCGAAGGTGGCGTTTGGCAGTGTGTTCCATCATGAGATGCAGTGCTATGCGAATCAGGGGTATTTTGTGTTTTATACCAATCCGCGCGGCAGCGACGGCCGCGGCGATGCCTTTGCGAAGATTAACGGCATGCTGGGTACGATTGATTATGATGATTTTATGGACTTTACCGATGAGATGATCCGGCGCTATCCGGAGCTGGATGCGGAGCATATCGGCATCTGCGGCGGCTCTTACGGCGGATATATGTGCAACTGGATGATCGGTCATACCGACCGCTATGCGGCCGCAGCTTCGCAGCGCAGTATTTCTAACTACTTTACGAAGCTGATGTGTACGGATATCGGGATTACCTACGATATGCCGCAGGCGGGCGGCGATCCGTGGAATGATTTTGATCAGGTGTGGGAGATTTCGCCGCTTAAGTATGCGCCGAATGCGAAGACGCCGACCCTGTTTATCCAGTCGGATGAGGATTATCGCTGTTGGATGAGCGGTGCGGTGCAGATGTTTAACGCGCTGCAGCAAAACGGCGTGCCGAGCCGGATTGCGCTCTTCCATGGGGAGACGCATGAGCTTTCCAGAAGCGGCAAGCCGAAGAACCGGATCTCTCGTCTGACGGAGATGGGCGACTGGTTTGAAAAGTATTTGAAGGGCTGAAAATGTAAAAGAGTGTATAAAACGCCAAAAGCCATTGAGGACAATGGTTTTTGGCGTTTCTCTATGTGTTGGGAAGGTTAGCGGGGAGGTTTGCTTTTATTTCTCATTCCAAACGTAGGACGTGTACCGTCCGCCGCCGACTTTTAGGATCTCACCTGTTTTCAGCAGATCTGCTAACGCACGCTGGACGGTGATCTGACTGATGTCCGGGCACTGCGCCATGATCTCACTTTTTGTGATCTTGCCAAGATGGTTTTTAATGATCTCTCGCACCCGGCCGGGCTTGGAAAGGGCATGGTTGGTCAGCAGTTTGACTCTGCTTTCAAAATCGCGGTAAGCGGCCATAAGAATGCCTAGCATATAGGTAACAAACGGCATGTAGTCGTTGGTAGCTTCATACCAGTTGCAGGAGCTGGATTGCAATGCTTCATAATAGGTTTCTTTGGTGTCGGAGATTAGTTTCTCAATGCTGATATACTTGCCGACAATATAGCCAGAGCGGTACAGAAGCAAGAGCGTCAATAGGCGGCTCATGCGGCCATTACCATCGTTGAATGGATGGATGCAGAGAAAATCTAAAATGAAAATAGGGATGAGCAGCAGCGGATCTAGTTCAGAATCTTGTAGTGCTTCTTGAAAAGAATGGCACAGTGCATGGAGTGCTTCCGGTGTTTCCCATGCGGGAACAGGCTGGAAACGCACGATTCGTCGCCCATCCGGCAGTTCTTCTGCGATCACATTATCCGAATTTTTGAAGCTACCGCCGATTGTTTTGCCGCTGAACTTATACAGGTCACGGTGGAACTGTAGAATAACAGATGGGTTTGGTGAGATATAGTCATGGCTTTCATGGATCGTCGCAAGGACATCACGATAACCAGCAATTTCTTTTTCACTGCGGGTTGTGGGCATGGTCTTGTCCCGGACTATTTGCTTCAGTCGATCATCGGTAGTGATGATTCCTTCAATGCGATTCGATGCTTCGGTGCTTTGAATCTTTGCTACCTCTAGGAGAGCGGAAAGCGCATCTGGCTTGGCTTCGATGAAAAGATTCTGCTGACCTCTGTATTCGTGAATCTGAGTCAGATAGGCCACGACCTCGGGTGTCAGAAGTTTGTTATATTCTGATTTGAAGTAAAAGGCTCTCATTTGGTTTCTCCGTTTATTATGAATTTGATTGTTTTTAGTGATTATATTGTATTGAGCATTTGCATCAATGTCAATGGTTAATTTTATCATTATATTAAAAATGATAAAATTAAAATTGTATTTTGTGGCTTTAATGTGCATTGTCAGCGCAGTGTATGTGTTTTTCGGATTAGCTTTTTATCATACCTCGGCCAGTTTTGAATTTTGCCGATTTTTCAGAAAAATTGTCTTGCTATCTGGCAGCAAACTCGTTATAATAGCCTGTGGCCGGGTAACGGCCGGACAATTACATATCTTAGGAGGATATACGCGATGAACAATCCTAATGCGCCCATTCGCGACGCGCGAACGCTGGGCATTCCGAAAATGCTGCTGCTGGGGATCCAGCATATGTTTGCTATGTTTGGCGCTACGATTCTGGTGCCGATTCTGGTGAACAGCTATTTTAGCGGGGAGCTTACGCAGGCGCTTACCGTACAGGTGACACTGTTCTGTGCCGGCTTTGGAACGCTGTTTTTCCATGTGTGCGCTAAAATGAAGGTGCCGGCCTTTTTAGGCTCATCCTTCGCCTTCCTTGGTGGCTTCTCCACCATTGCAGCGCTTGACAGCGGCATTTATGCCGGCATGGCGATGAACGAGAAGATCCTTTACGCCTGCGGCGGTATTGTGGTAGCCGGCGCGCTGTACTTGATCATGGCGCTGATTATCAAGCTGGTAGGAGTGAAGCGGGTGATGCGCTTCCTGCCGCCGGTGGTGACGGGGCCGATCATTATCTGCATCGGACTGAGCCTGGCAGGCTCTGCGATTACCAATGCATCCAGCAACTGGATTCTGGCGCTGATTGCATTAGGAACGATCATCATTTTCAATATCTGGGGCAAAGGAATGTTCCGCATCATTCCCATTTTGATGGGTGTGGTGATCGCCTATGCGGCGGCTGTGATCATGCATCTGTGCGGGCTGACGAATCCGGATGGTTCTGCGATCCTGAATTTTGCGCCGATTGCCGAAGCCAGCTGGGTAGGTCTGCCGCCCTTTGAGATCTGCAAGTTTGATATCACGGCGATTCTGGTGATGGCGCCGATCGCGCTGGCGACCATGATGGAGCACATCGGCGATATGTCGGCAATTTCGGCAACGGTGGGTGAAAACTATATTGCGGATCCCGGCCTGCACCGTACGCTGATCGGCGATGGCATTGCCACTTCGCTGGCCGGCCTGGTGGGCGGCCCGGCGAATACCACCTATGGCGAGAACACGGGCGTGCTGGAGCTTTCCAGAGTGCATGATCCGCGTGTGATCCGGATTGCGGCCATCTTTGCTATCCTGCTGAGCTTCATTCCCAAGGTTTCTTCTGTGATCAGCACGATGCCGGCTGCCATTATCGGCGGCGTTAGCTTTATGCTGTACGGGATGATTTCCGCCATCGGCGTGCGTAATGTAGTAGAAAACAAGGTGGATCTGACCAAATCGCGCAACCTGATCATTGCGGCTGTGATCTTTGTATGTGGCCTGGGCTTTGGCGGCGGACTGACCTTTACGGTCGGCAGCGTATCGATTACGCTGACAGGGCTTGCCGTAGCGGCCATCGCAGGTATTGTGCTCAACATCATCCTGCCCGGCAATGATTATGAGTTCGGTGTGAATGCCGAGGGCGATAAGAACCGCGGTGTAAGCATCAATCCCGGGAAAAAGGAAGAGAAATAATCAGTGGACTAAGAGAGTGTCTCCGGAAAATGGGGATTGCTCTCTTTTTCTATCTATTTGCTGGCGCGCTTGTGGCCTGTGGTTTGTGGCTTATGGCCTATGGCCTGCGTCAGCCTTGGCTGAAATCGCAAGAATGGCTGAAGATTTTCAGCTATTTTGACCTGTTCCGCCATATCTGGGAGAACTTTGTCAGCCATAGACTTTTCAGAAGCTGTTTGTGACGGGGAGTTTTCCACCACCACCCGCCCGTTCCGCCAGACATGGCTGAAATTTTTCAGCTAATTTCAATTTTTCCGCCACGCGGGGCGCACGGGTGTGGCGAGGGCGCGAGCGCAAGCAGCGCAACAACATCCATCAAGAAACGAGGCATACAATGGGAATTGAAAAATGGAATATCCCATGCGGCGTGATGCCGCATGGACCAAGGAACTTAATCAGCGACGTGCCGGGCGTTACAGTGGGACACACCACCATCCACGAGGGCGACCACCATACCGGTGTGACCGTCATCATGCCCTGCACCGATAATATTTTCAAACATAAGCGCGTAGGCGCGGCCTATGTCCACAATGGCTACGGCAAGACGCTGGGCACGATCCAGATACAGGAGCTCGGTACGCTGGAAACGCCGATCGCGCTCACCAATACGCTCAACGTAGGGCTGGTGCACGACGCACTGGTCGATTATACGCTCACACGCTGTGAAGAGGACGGAACCGACTGTGTATCCGTCAACGCCGTAGTCGGCGAATGCAACGACAGCTCACTCAACCGGATTGCTCAGCGCGCCGTCACAGCTGCCCATGTAAAAGCCGCCATCAAAAACGCCCGCCCCGACTTCGAGGAAGGCAGCATCGGCGCCGGCACCGGCACACTCTGCTATGGATTTAAAGGCGGCATCGGCTCCGCCTCGCGCATCATGAAAATCGGCGGCCAAAGCTTCACACTGGGCATTCTCGTACAGTCCAACTACGGCAGCACCGCCGACTTTGTAGTAAACGGCCGCCCTGTAGGGCGGGAAGTGCTGGAGCTCATGAAAACGAAAGACTTCACCCCGGCGCAGGTAGACAAGGGCTCGATTATGGTCGTGCTGGCAACCGACCTTCCGGTAACGTTCAGGCAGCTGCAGCGGATTGCCCGCAGAGCGGGAGCAGGACTGGCTCGTACTGGATCCTTTATTGGCCATGGCAGCGGGGAGATCATGCTCGCCTTTAGCACGGCGCAGGCGTATGACGAGGACGAGGCGTTCGAGAGCCGCCGGCAGGTGAAGGAGGAGCTGCTGGACGTAGCGTTCCGGGCGGCGGCTGAGGCGACCAATGAGGCGGTGCTTTCTTCGATGCTGCATGCGCAGACGGCAAAGGGGCTGGATGGGCGCGTATGGTATTCGCTGGCGGATTTTGAGCTGTTTGAGGAAAAGGAGGTATAGCTGTGGAATATCTTTGGCAATATGAATCGCCGGTGGGATGGATCCACCTGGCTTCAGATGGCGAGGCGCTGATCGGGCTCTGGATTGAGGGACAGAAATATTTCAGTGAAACGCTGGGCGAAGCGGTGCAGGGCGTATGCCTGCCTGTTTTTGAAAAAACGGCCGCCTGGCTGGACGCTTATTTTGCAGGGAAGCAGCCGGCGATTCTGGGGCCGCAGGCTCCGAAGCTGGCGCCGCACGGCAGCGAGTTCCGGCAGATGGTGTGGCAGATTCTCTGCGAGATTCCGTACGGCGGCCTGACGACGTATGGAGCGATTGCACGCCGGATCGCTGAAAAAACAGGAAAAAGTACGATGTCGGCGCAGGCTGTTGGAGGCGCTGTGGGGCATAATCCCATTTCAATCATCATTCCATGTCACCGAGTGGTAGGCAGCGGCGGCAGCCTGACGGGCTATGCCGGAGGACTGGACAAAAAAATCCAGCTGCTCACGCTGGAGGGCGCCGACATGGCGGGGCTGTACCGCCCGAAGAAAGGAACGGCATTATAATGGCGCTGGAGGCTTCGGTGCTGGATCCGGCAAGGATTAGGGCACTGGTTAATAAGGAATATGGAATCGAGGTGCAGCGGGCAGAGCGTCTGCCGCTGGGGACGGCGAACTGCTACCGGCTCTATACGCTGCACCAGAGCTATTTTTTAAAAGAATTTCAAAGCAGCATGCAGGAGGCGGCGCTGCTGCGCGAAGCCGACCTCACGCGCAGGCTGGCTGAGAGAGGCATCCGCACAGCGCAGTTTATCAGAACGAAAAGCGGCGGGCCCTTTATTGTAGAACAGGGGCATCTGATCTGCCTGCAGGAATACATCGAAGGCACGGCCTATGGCTATGATGACTTTCCCAAGGAGCTGCTGATGGAGATGGGCGCTCTGCTGGGCAGGCTCCATACCGCGATGGCAGGCTGCGCGCTGCCAAGCGGCAAAATCGAGTTTACAGAAGCATCCTTGGCGCAGACAGAGGCAAAGCTTACCCGGCTGCTTTCGGTGCTCGAGGCGCACCGCACAGACAAAAACTACCAAAAAATAAAGCAGGATCTGCATGAGAAAAGCAGAATCCTGCAGCAAAACCGCCAGTGGATGGAAATATGCCGCCGCGCCGCCTGCGCTCCGTCACACGGCGACTTTCAGGGCTGTCAGTTGATCTGCGGCGACGGGCACATCCGCGTGGTGATCGACTTCTCTGCGGCCTGCACGCTCCCCCTCGTGTGGGAGGTGATGCGCTCCTATGTACAGACGTCGTCATTTTGCCGCCGTGCGGCGAAAATTGACGCAGATGAGCTGCTTCAGTATGTGGCTGCGTATTTGCAGCAGGCGCCGCTCAGCCAGGCAGATCTGGCGGCGATGCCGTATGTGTATCTGTGGCAGCTGAGTAAAAGCGCCTATGGCTATGAGGAATATTTGTTGTCAGAATCGGAGGATCGGGACGGACTTCTGGCGTTTGCGTTTTGGAGAACGCGGATCTGTCAGGAGCTCGTGCGGCAGGCGCCGGTGCTTAGTCGGAAGCTAAGCGCTCTCGCAGCTGCGAGAGACTGATATTGTAAAATGGATGATCCTCGGTGTTAAACCGCGGAAACAGCGTATCCTGATCGAGGACGGCGGTGCTGTATTGACCAAAATACACATCGCCGTCTTCTGTTTGCTTGACGCAGATCAGGTAGGTGAGTTCCGGCTTAAAATCAGGCGCGTAGGCGCGGGGATAGGCCACCAGAAGCTGATCGTTCAGCATACAGAATTTGCCAAAGGAAGAGGAGAGCAATTTGTACCAGGGCGAATTGGCCTCGCCCTTTAGCACCTCCTGAATATGAAAGTGGTCCCAGTTATAGCGGATGGGATTCTGCGAGGCGGGGAATCTGTCGATGCAAATTCCTTCGTGCGTAGCTAAAAAGATCAGATCGCTTTCGGAGAGGATTTCTTCTAATGAATAGGGGTGCGCGCTCAGCAGACCGCCGGGAGAATAGGAGCCGGCAGCGCCGTCGAGCTTGGCCATGGACAGAAGCCGCTGCTCTGATGAGCGGTTATAGACCGAAACAGCGTTGTTGTAGGCGGCGCGCATATCCTCTTCCGTCCACATAGTGCTGCCGGTGAAGCGGTAGTGGTATTTTTGGCCGTCGATGATCACATCAAAGCGGTTCCCGATGCGCTCAAACAGAGGCGGCTGATAGGAATCAGCATAATCGAAGAGTGCGCCGGGCGTTTCTCCGGGCATGGTATCGTAGGGAAACCAGTAAAAAGTCAGCAGATATTCGGCCTCGCCGCAGAGAAAGGTGACCGTGATGTCACAAGGAGTAAATTCATGCGCTTCCGATATGACGGCCGGCTCTGACGCGCTGATGGCGTCTAAGAAGCGAGTCGTATCCCGGCGATCTAAGGAAACGCTTTGGCCGTGGTAGGTAAAGCGAACCGCATCGACCTGTTCGCGCTGCGCGCCAAGCTGCTGCCAGAAGGGCTTGGGGGAAGAGCCTGAAAAAGCATATATACCTATGCATAGCAGGATAGCGCAGAAAAGGCTGAAAATGAGTGGTTTGTGTTTCATGAGCAGCTCCTTAATAGTTGGTGAGGTCCGTCCCGCATGCTGGCGGTGCACGCAGATTGGTTCGGATCGACATGCAAATGGGCAAAATGCATGCTGATGGCATCCATAGATTGCCTCAGGCCGACATGCAAACGAGCAAAATGCATGTCGATGGCGTACGTAGATTAATTCAGGCCGACATGCAAACAAGCAAAATGCATGCCGGTGGTGTCCATAGATTGACCTCGGTCGACATGCAAACAAGCAAAATGCATGTCGGTGGCGTCCATAGATTGTCTCAGGCCGACATGCAAAATAGAAAGGGGCTGCATTTGAGCAGCCCTCTTTTTCACGCTTTATTTGCCGGCTACGCGCACATCCGTCACATAGACACTGGGCGAGCCGATGCCGCCATGGCCGAATTTCAGATCACTGCCCACAGCGGCAATGCCGCCAAACAGGGACTCGAACGACCCGGCGATGGTGATCTGATTCACGCTCTGCACGACCTTGCCGTCCTTCACGAGCAGGCCGCCGGCCAGCAGGGAGAAGGAACCGGAGATGGGATTCAGCCCGGCATGGAGGCCGCCCACGCTGGTGATCACAAGGCCGTCGCCCATCTGCGCCAGCAGCTCGTCATAGCTGGCCTCGCCCGGCTCGATGTACATCGTCGAGGGAGCGATGGTAATGGGAGCCGCGGCCGAGGCACGTCCGGCATTGGAGGTGGGCGCTACGCCAGCCGCGGCAGCCGTTTTCAGGTTGTGCAGCAGGCTTTTGAGTATGCCTTTTTCAATCATCACGGTTTTGACAGAAGGAGTACCCTCTGCGTCAAAGGCGCGCGGAGACTTGGGATATAAGGGATCATCTACCAGCGTCACGGCGGGAGAGGCGATGGGATCGCCCTCGCGGCCGGCCAGCAGCGACATATCCTTTTGTGCGTTTTCTGCATTGAACATGGGGAAGAAGGCGCTCAGCAGGCTGGCAAAGGCATCATGCCGGAAAACAGCGTTATAAACGCCGCTCTCTACCGGCGCAGCGCCCAGCTTGGCTAGCGCTTCCGAAACAGCCTTTTCGCCGCAGGGGAGCAGCTGATCGGCTTCTTCTCCGCCCTTAAAAGCAAAGCTGTTTTGCAGCTCGTCGTTTTCGCTGACTACGCAGGAGGCGATGCAGGCAGAGGAATGCTGCGTATCCTCAGCAGCAAGACCTAATGTATTATAAATTTTAGTCACGGTGGTATCGGTCGAGATAGCGCCGTTTGGCATTTTAACTACGCGCGGATCCTGGGCCAGAATATGGCGCTCCATTTCCTTTAAGCGCTCGATGCGTTCTGCCTCAGACACATTCTGCAGGGGATCAGTCGGAGCGGTGAACTGAGGATAGGCACAGGCCTTCTGCATGGGCTGCACCTCAGAAGAGGTGATTACGCGGGCATTGTCAATAGCAGCCTCCACAAGCGGCTCCGGATCCTCTAAAATCTCGGTATAGGCAGAGCCGCTTTTGCCACCCACGCTCACGCGCAGATTGACGCCTGCGCTCTGGCTCATCACATAGGAGTCTACAGCCTGCTGATATACGCCGATCTGAGAGCTTTCCGAGCCCTGATAGTAGATCTCAGCTGCATCAGCGCCCATTTCCAGAGCCAAGCGCAGCACTGCATCCTTAAATGCTTCAAATGTCATGCTAATGCACCTCCTTTACCGCCAACGGTAATCTGTTTTACACGAATCTGGGGCTGGCCGACGTTGGTCGGAATGCTGCCTGAGGAGGCGCCGCACATGCCCTGTGCCATGCTCATGGAGCGGCCTATGCGGTCGATCTGCATCAGGATTTCCGAGCCCTTTCCGATCAGCGTAGCGCCGCGCACCGGCGAAACGATCTTGCCATCGCGCACCAGATAGCCTTCCATAACATTAAAGTTAAACTCTCCGGTGATCGGATTCACAGAGCCGCCGCCCATGGCTGCGGCATAGAGGCCGGTGCCCATCGTGCGGATCATCTCTTCATCATCATCGGTTCCGGGAGCAATGAAGGTGTTCGTCATGCGGGAGGTCGGAATAAAGGTATAATTCTGGCGGCGGCAGCTTCCGGTCATGGGCAGTCCCATGCGGCGGCTGCCGATCCGGTCTACCATATAGCTTTTTAATACGCCGTTTTCAATCAGCACGTTGCGCTGAGTAGGCGTGCCCTCGTCATCCACATGCAAGGAGCCCCACTCGCCGGGCATGGTGCCGTCGTCAATCGCGGTCACAATGGGCGTGGCCACAACCTGACCCAGCTTGCCGCAGAACTCGGAATTGCCGCGGGAGACGGAGGAGGATTCGAGAGAATGGCCGCACGCCTCATGGAAGATAACGCCTCCGAACCCTCCGGCCATCACGACGGGCATAACACCCGACGGACATTCGGGAGCGTGCAGCATGGTCACGGCCTGTTTTGCCGCTGCGCGGGCCTCGGCCTCGATGTCAAAAAGCTCGCTGTATACTTCAAAGCCCATGGTGCGCCCGGGACGGACACGACCGGTCTGCGCTTCGTTTCCATTGGAGGCGATGGCCTGGATGACCATCTGCGTGCGCGGGCGGCTGTCCTGCACCCAGAGCCCTTCGCTGTTGCAGATGAGCACTTCTTTTTGGGTATCCATGAAGGAGGTGCTGACCTGGGTAATTTCGGGGGAATAGGCGGCTGCGGCGCGCGCGCCGAGGGTGAGCATGTTGATGCGTTTTTGGTTGTCGATGGCGGAAAAAGGAATTTTCACGCCATTTTCAAAGCGGCTGGGAGTAAAGGCGGCAGGCCGCAAAGAGGCGCTGCCCTTCAACCCGGCGGCAGCCTGCGCGGCGGCCTTGAGTAGGCCTTCCTCGCTGGTGTCTGCCGTATAGGCATAGGCGTACTGGTCGCCGGAGAGTACGCGGATGCCGGCGCCGTGGAAGCGGCTGTAGGAAGCATCCTCAACCTCCTGACCCAGCATGCGCACGTCATGGGTGATTTCGTCTTCCAGATAGATCTCAGCAAAATCACCGCCGCTTGACAGGGCTTTTTCCATAACAAGCTGCGCTGTTTTTTCGTTAAGAGTCATACGAGTTCTCCATTCTGTTAGATTTTTAAAAGTTTTACTTATCATACCAAAAAATGGAGAGAGTGTCAAAAATTTTGAACTTTTATTTGAAATTGATAGTGCATTGTGCTAAGATGAAACCAATTTTAGGAAGAAAAGAATGGAGGGTCATTATGAACGGATTAGTCACGAAGGAAGAGCTCAGCGAACTGGAAAAAAGCTTTCTGCAGGACCGCGCCAACCGCATTGCCATGGACAGCGTGGTCAATAACGGACTGCTGGCGAGCGCGAAAAATGCGGAGGCATTTCGCAGCACCACGCATCATTTTTCAGTCAGCCTGAAACAGGGAGAGATCACCAATCAGAAGCAGAGCGGCCGCTGCTGGATGTTCGCCGCGCTCAACTGCCTGCGGTTTCAGGTGATGAAAAACCTGAATCTGGAGACCTTTGAGCTGTCGCAGAACTATACGCTGTTTTATGATAAGCTGGAGAAGGCGAATTACTTTTTGGAAAGCATTTTGGAGACGCTGGAGGAGCCCAGCGGCAGCCGGCTGATTGCGCATCTTTTGATGGCGCCGCTCAACGACGGCGGGCAGTGGGATATGCTGACCAATCTGGTTGAAAAGTACGGCGTAGTGCCCAAGAGCGCGATGCCGGAGACCATTTCCTCCTCTAAAACCAACGAAATGAACGCGACCCTCACCGAAAAGCTGCGCGAGGACGCCTGCATTTTGCGCCGCATGCATGCGCAGGGCGCTGCCGAGGCTGAGCTGCGTACAGCAAAGACTGATATGATGAAGGTTATCTACAATGCGCTGTGCATCTGTCTGGGTGTGCCGCCCAAGACCTTTGATCTGGAGGTGCGCGATAAGGATGATGCGTTCATCCGCGATACGAACCTCACGCCGCAGGCCTTCTATGAAAAATATGTGCAGATTAAACTCAGCGACTATGTGAGCTGCATCAATGCGCCCACGGCCGACAAGCCCTATTATCACAGCTACAGCGTGAAGTTCCTAGGCAATGTAAAAGAAGGAGCAATTGTGCGCTATGTCAACCTGCCGATTGAGGAGCTGAAAAAGGCCGCCATCGCGCAGATGCAGGACGACGAGCCCGTATGGTTCGGCTGCGATGTGGGCAAAAGCTCAGAGAGAAATGAAGGCGTGATGGATCTCAATCTGTATCACACCGCAGAGCTTCTGGGCACGACATTCAGCATGAACAAGGCAGAGCGGCTCGAATACGGCCAGAGCCTGATGACGCACGCCATGGTATTTCAGGGCGTCAATCTCGATGAGGCCGGAAAGCCAAACCGCTGGCGCGTGGAAAACAGCTGGGGCAAGGAGCCCGGCAAGGACGGCTACTATGTGATGACCGACGACTGGTTTGACGAATACACCTATCAGATCGTCGTCCACAAAAAATACTTATCCGAAGAGGCGCTGCAGGCCTATCAGAGCGAGCCTATCATGCTGGAGCCCTGGGATCCGATGGGCTCCCTGGCCTAAGAAAAGGAGCAGACTATGCAGATTCAAATCATGCAGCCGGCGGACGCCGCACAGGCGGCAAAGCTTTATAACGCGTCTGCCGAGGGGGAGCTGGTTTATAAAAAGCTCTCCGAGGAAGCGTTTGTCGATACATTTATGACGAGCGGCGATGGCATCACGAAGCTGCTTCTCGCCGCCAAGGCGGAAACGGGAGCCATTTCCGGCTTTGCCGGCGGCTGTCTGGTACGCGGCAAAGCTATCGCCTATATCACGTTTGTGCTGGTGGACGAAGCGTATCGCCGGCAGGGGATTGGCAGTGCGCTTCTGGCGGCGCTGGAGCAGGCGCTTCTGGAGGCGGCGGAGATGCCGCTGGAGAAGTATCAGATGATTTTCTTTAATCCGGCGGCGCTTACGTGGATTGTGCCGGGCACGGCGGGGCATGATCATCCGAATGCGCCGGGCGTGGATGTGGCGAGCGATGCCTATATTTTCTTTAAGAATCAGGGCTACATGGACAGGGTGTTTCAGAATTCGTTTTATCTGCCGCTTGCGCATTTTGCGGTGAAGCCGGAGGTGCAGGCGAAGATGGATGCGCTGCCGGAGCATGATCTTTCGATTTGCTTTTATGATGCGAAGAAGCACTATGGCATGGAGGAGCTGTTTGATAATCTAGGTAGCGAGGCCTGGAAGGAAGAGATTCTGGGCAATATCAGCCGGCCGGATGGCGGTGATCCGGTGATCATTGCGGAGCACAAGGGAAAGGCAGTGGGCTTTACGGGGCCGATCCGCGTGCAGGAGAGCGGCCGCGGCTATTTTGCGGGTATCGGCGTGCATTCGGACTATCGTCAGTATGGGCTGGGTAAATCGCTGTTTTCGACGCTTTGTCTGGAGCTTAAGAAGATTGGCGCCGGCTATATGACGCTGTTTACCGGCGAGACCAATCCGGCGCGCCGGATTTACAGCTCGGCGGGCTTTAAGATTGTGAAAACATGGTCGGATATGGAGAAAAGTTTATAAGCCGGAGCGGCTTATAAGCCTTAGAGGTTCCTGCTCTTTGGGCGGGAACTTCTTCCTTATAAATACAAATATAAAAGGAGAAATGAAATGGCAGATCAAAAGGTGATTTTGGCGGTTGGCGGCCATATCGGCGATATGGAGCTGACGGCCGGCGGCGTGCTGGCGACAATGGCGCTTAAGGGGCATAAGATTGTGACGGTGGCGCTGACGGGCGGAGAGCGGGGCTGTCCGCCGCATTTAACGGTGCCGGACTATTTGAAGCAGAAAAAGGAGGAAGCGCGCATCTTTGCGGAGATGCTGGGCGGCGAGAGCGTGGTCTTTGATTATCCGGACTGTGAGCTGCCGGTGAATATGGAGGTAGGCCTTCAGCTTTGTGATGTGATCCGAAAGTACCGGGCGGATGTGATGCTGACGCATTGGAAGGGTTCGATTCATAAGGATCATATTGCTACGCATCAGATTGCAAAGGATGCGCAGCAGTATGCAGGGCTTTCCAGCATTGAGCGCGAATATCCGGCGAAGTTTGCGGCGCTCTATTACTGTGAAAACTGGGAGGATCCCTATGATTATATTCCGCATACCTATATGGAGGTTTCAGATGAGGGCTTTGAGCTTTGGGAAAAGGCAATTTCGCACCACTGGTTTGCGGTGAATTCTAAGGATTTTAAATATAAGGAGTATTATACGCATCTGATGCGTGTGCGCGGCATTGAAATGCGCAAAAAAAGAGCGCAGACCTTCATGATCAATCCCATGGGTATGCGCGTCTTTAAATCGGACTTTTGGTCATAAATTAGGCTGTTAGGCTTCGGGGCGGTAATCCTCCCGCTGCGGCGTGAAAAATTCGAGCCAGGCCGCGTCCTCGGTGATGGAGTCAAAGGTGTGCAAAATGTCTGGATCGATCTGGATCACGTCGCCGGGGACAAGCGCCTGCAGCTCTTCGCCGCAGCGGAAAACGCCCTTGCCGCTTAGCATGTAAACAACCTGGCGGTGGGGATGGTTGTGAAGCGGCGCCTGTGTGCCGGCCTTGGCCTGCATGTAGTTGATCGTGTAGCCGCCCTCGCTGTCTTCGTAAGCCAGGAGCTTACGGGTAACAGTGGGCGTCATATGGACCTCGGGCAGATGCTGAAATGGATTGTATTTCATAATGTAAAACCTCCTAGTGTTATATGTAGATTGGGGTATCATAAGTTCAGCGAAGAATGCGCTGAACACTCGTTTGACCTGTGTCAAACGAAGCAAGGAATCCCTGTGGGATTCTTGCATGACATCGGAGTTTGGCGTAAAACGCCAAACTCATAGCGCAGCACAATTGCTTGATTAGCCTAAATATATCTGACTGCGCTTATTGTATCATAAGTTTAGCCGTGTGTGGCGGAAAATTTGAAATTAGCTGAAAAATTTCAGCTGCGCATGGCGCAGAAAAAAGCAATGGCGGAAACGCTACGTCACAGGTGGTTTCCGAGGAGGCGACTGGCTGGTAAAATTTCGCCAGGCGCGGCGGAAGAAACCAGAATAGCTGAAAAAGTTCAGCTATATTTTTAATTTCAGCCATGCCCGGCGCACTCGGCGGCTTTGTATGCACCGTATCCAGCGGTCTCCATGCCCGGCGCACTCGGCGGCTTTGTATGCACCGTATCCAGCGGTCTTCATGCCTGACGCACTCAGTGGCTTTTGCATGCACCGCATCCAGTGGTCTCCATACCCAGCCCTATCAACCACCTCCCCCACCCATCGCAGACCGCGAAAAAGCGAACAAGCTATTGACAGACACGGAAAACATGGTAAAATTAAAATACTATACGCCTAAATCAAATAGACGGCGTAGGAATAAATGGAGGAAAGAACATGAAAAAACTGCTTGCGGCTGTTTTGGCTGCAATGATGGTCTTCTGTATGGTTGGCTGCGGTAATGAGGCAGACAACTCAGAAGCAGGGAACACTTCCGGGTCTAACGAGCAGAGCTCCGATACGAGCAGTGCCGAAAAGGAAGGAACCGTAAACACAAAGGATGTTATTAATGTAGGATTTGTACAGCTGGTGGATATGGCTGACGCACAGGAAATGCATGACAGCTTCATCAAAACCATTAAGGACGCAGGCCTTGAAGACAAGATTGTGATCGATTTCAAGAGTGCATCAGGCGATGCCGGCACGATGTCAACGATCATTCAGGGATTTGTCGATCAGGATTACGATCTGATCGTACCGATGCTTACCCCGCCTGTACAGGCAGCAGTAGGAATCTGCGGCGGCGAGATCCCGATTATCTTCATGTCCGTGGTAGATCCCGTATATTCCAAGATTATGCCGGATCTGAATACGATCGATCCTAAAAATCTGGCAACTGGTACATCCAATACGATCCCGGCAGATCTTATTATCGAAACGGCAAATGGAATCACTCCTTTAGAAGACGGAAAGAAGATCTGCATTATGTACAATACTTCTCAGAACAATGCAGAATGCACGATGAATGCAGCTAAGGCATATTGTGAAGAGAAGAAATACCCCTACGAAGTAGTTGGATATGCAGATGTAACAGAAGCGGTTACACAGGCACAGGCACTCAGTGAAGCAGAGTATGGCTATGTGTATGTGGCGCTGGATTCTGTGATTGCGGCTAATTTCAATCAGCTGGGTCAGGCACTGGCTGAGAAAGGAATTCCGGCTTATGGCGCAGCGGATTCTATGACCGGCGGCGGTGCGTTCTGCTCTTATGGAGTGGATTATGCGACAGTCGGCAAGATGACGGCTGATATGGTTATTGACTGGTATAACGGTAAGCCTCTGGAAGAGATGCCCTGCCAGCAGTACAGCGAATTTACGCTGGTCATCAACAGCGATGTGCAGGAGCAGCTGAAGATTGAGCTGCCGGAGGAATATGCTTCCAAAGCTACTTATGTAACGACAAAGAAATAACACACGCGTAACAGCGGGGAGCCTCGCTCCTCGCTGTTTTATTCATTTTGGAGGTGACTAGCCAATGATCAATCAGATTTTAGGCGCAGTCGAACTGGGACTGGTATATGGCCTGATGGTGCTGGGCGTATATATCACATTTCGAATTTTAAAAATTCCGGATCTGACAGTAGACGGAAGCATTACGCTCGGAATGGCAGTCAGCGCAATGCTAACCAATGCAGGGCATCCTTATATGGCGCTTGTCATTGCGCTGATTGCAGGAGCACTAGCAGGATGCATCACTGCTTTTTTTCAGACAAAAGTCAAAATTCCAGCCATTTTGGCCGGCATATTAACCATGTCAGGGTTATATTCTATTAATTTGCTGATTATGAATAATGGAACACCTAATATTTCTATTTTAGGTTCTGATACAGTTTTCTCTTTATTCAGAGATTTGACCGGGTTATCTAAGCATACAGCTATGATTTTAGTTGGACTGATCATTTGTACGGTGATTGTGCTGCTGGTTGAATTTTTCTTTACAACGCATACAGGTCTCTGTATTTGCGCCACTGGCGACAATGAGGATATGGTGCGCGCTAGTTCAATTTCCCCTGTTAAGATGAAATGGATCGCCCTGGCTATGGCCAATGCATGCGTGGCCTTATCGGGCGCAATATATACACAGTACATGGGCTATGCCGATGTAACGGCTGGCAGCGGAACGATCGTTGTTGGCTTTGCTTCCGTGATTATTGGCGAGACCCTGTGCATCAAAAAGAGCCTGAAGGTTGGTTTTATTTCCGCTATCGTCGGTAGCGTGGCCTATCGGATTGTGATTGCCATTGCCATCAAAACCAATCTATTCCCCACATATTTCTTAAAATTTGTTTCGGTGCTGATTATTGCTGTTGCACTTTCCGTTAAGCCGGTGAAGACGGCCATTGCGGAGTACCGCAACCGGAAGAGAAGGAGAAAAGAAAATGCTGCAAATTCATAATCTTTATAAAACCTTCGAACCCGGCACCGTGAATGAAAAAAAGGTATTAAAGGGGCTCTCGCTGCATTTAAAGGCAGGAGATTTTGCCAGCATTATCGGGTCCAACGGTGCAGGAAAATCAACCCTGTTTAATGCCATCGCCGGTGTTTTTTTATCGGATGAAGGAAGGATTTTAATCGACGGCGAGGATATGACCTTCCGTCCGGAGCCGTATCGCGCCAAGGTGATCGGCCGCATTTTTCAGGATCCGATGAAGGGAACCGCGGCCAATCTGACGATTGAGCAGAATCTGGCCATTGCCTATGCGTCTGTTAAAAAAGGACTCAGACCAGCAATCAGCCGGAAGGACCGCGAGGTTTTTCGCGAGGTTTTATCACGGCTGGATATGGGTCTGGAGGACAGAATGAAGACCAAAATGGGGCTTCTTTCCGGCGGACAGCGGCAGGCCGTGACACTGCTCATGGCCGTGATCGTAACGCCAAAGATTCTGCTGCTGGATGAGCATACAGCGGCCCTCGATCCGCTCACAGCGGAAAAGGTGCTGCAGATCACGCAGGAGGTAGTAGCGGAAAAGAAAATTACCACGCTGATGATCACGCATAATATTGCTTCATCCTTAGAGCTCGGCAACCGTACGATCATGATGGACGACGGCGCAGTCGTGCTGGATATAGAAGGTGAGCAGCGGAGCCAAATGACGGTAGAAAGCCTGCTGCAGAAATACCGGGAGGTCAAGGGCCAGATTTTAGATAACGATCGTATTTTATTATCATAAATCAATGAATGGAGGATGATCCCATGAGAGATTACCAAATTGTAACGGATACCAATTCCGATTTGCCGCAGAGCTATGTAGAGGAGCATCAGCTGCTGCGCATTTCGCAGTACTATTCCATTGGTACAACCATTTATGAAGGAGCCGGTGGGATTGAACCTTCTGAATTTTACAAGATGATGCGCGAGGGCACCATGCCGCAGAGCCAGGCCGTGAATCCGGCTGTGGCAGAGGAAAAGCTGCGCAGCGTATTGGATGCTGGAAAGGATGTTTTGTATATCAGCTTTTCCTCCAATCTGAGCGGCAGCTGTGATATTGTGCGTATGGTAGCCAAACAGCTGATCGAGGAAGAATATCCGGATGCCCGGATTGAGGTGGTGGATTCTCTGTGCGTGTCGCTGGGAGAAGGTCTTTTAGTCAACAAGGCGCTCCAGATGCAGGCCGAGGGCAAGACGATGGAGGAAGTGCAGGGATGGCTCGAGGAGAACAAGCAGCACCTGTGCGTAAAATTCACAGTGGATGATTTGTTCCATCTGCAGCGCGGCGGCCGTGTATCCAAAACAACAGCAGTCGTAGGCAGCGTATTAAATCTGAAGCCGCTGCTGCAGCTGACGCCGGAGGGCAAGCTGGAGGCTGCCGGCACTGTGCGCGGCCGCAAAAAATCCATGCTGGCATTGGTGGATTATATGGCAGAGAAAATGCCCGGCTATGAAGCGCTTAACGACATGGTAGCCATTGTGCACGGAGACTGCATGGCTGACGCGCAGTTTGTCGCCGAGCAGGTTAAGCAGCGCTTCGGCATTCAAAACATCATGATCGGAGATGTAAATCCCAGTATTGGCGTGCATTCCGGCCCCGGCGCACTGGGCCTGCTGTTCTTTGGCAGCGGACGATAAAGCTATGATAAAAAATATTGTTTTTGATATGGGCAATGTGCTCATGAACTGGAGTCCGGAGCGGATGCTGGCGGCTCTCCCTGTGCAGGAGGAGCACCGGCGATTGCTTAGAGATCAGCTTTTCGGCGCGCCCGAATGGCTGCGGCTCGACGAAGGCACAATAAGCGAGCAGGAGTTTATGCAGATTATCTGCGCGCGCCTGCCTGAGGACGCCATTGCCGATGCACAGCATGTGATGGCGCACTGGCATGAGCAGATGAAGCCGCTGGACGGCCCTTACCAGCTGGCCAAGGAATTAAAAGCCGCCGGCTACCATCTGTATCTGCTTTCCAATGCAGCAAAGCGTTTCCATGTATATGAAAACGACGTTCCGGCCTTTCACCTGCTGGACGGACGATTTGTCTCCGCGGATTTCAAATGCATCAAGCCGGGGCCCGTCATCTATGAGAAGTTCTTAAGTCATTTCGGCCTGCAGCCGGAGGAATGCCTTTTTATTGATGATGTGCCTGCCAATATAGAGGGCGGCAAGGCCGCCAAAATGGACGGCATCGTCTATATCGGCGATGTGAATCAGCTGCGGCAGGAGCTGGCAGCGCACGGCGTGGCGGTGCGGACGCAGCCGCAGTTTGTGAAGGTGAGCTCGGACGCGCAGCTAACGCTGCTGAGCCAGATGGCAAACGAGGTGTGGCATCAGCATTTTGCATCGATTTTGGCGCCGGAGCAGATTGACTATATGGTGGAGAAGTTTCAGTCCTATCCGGCCATGAAGCATCAGATCGAGGAAGAGGGATATGAATATTATCTTTTCCGCGAGGAGGATGACGGCGTATACGAGGGGCATCATGGCTATATGGGCTTTCGGGTGCAGGATGACGCGCTGTTTTTGAGCAAGCTTTATTTGCTGCAGGCCTACCGCGGGCGGGGCATATCCAGCCGGGCACTGGAGCTTTTGATTTCGACCGCGCAAAACCGCGGCTGCCGCAAGATCTGGCTGACGGTAAACCGCTTTAATGCGCACACGATTGAGGTGTATCGTCACTGGGGCTTTCAGACGGTGCGCGAGCAATGCGCGGACATTGGGCAGGGTTTTGTGATGGATGATTATATCATGGAACTGCCGGTTCCGGATTGGAGAATATGATCTGACAGGGAGGATACGCGTGAAAAAGGTTTGTGTATTTTTGGCAAATGGCCTTGAGGAGTGCGAAGGTCTGATTACGATTGATATTCTGCGCAGAGCGGGCATCGAGGTTACGACGGCTTCGATCCATGATGAGCGTATGATCGAGTCCTCGCACAAAATTCGGTTTGAAGCGGATGCGCTGGCGAAAGAGCTGAGCTATGAAGGCTTTGATATGGTGATCCTGCCGGGCGGCCTGGGAGGCACGCAGAATCTGGCGGCCAGCCCGCTGGTAGCGCAGGTGGTTCGGGAATTTGTGCAGCGGCCCGACAAGCAGGCAGCGGCCATCTGCGCGGCGCCGAGCGTGCTGGGAGAGCTAGGTCTGTTAAAGGGACGCAGGGCGACCTGCTACCCCGGCTTTGAGGCAAAGCTTCTGGGAGCCGAGGCTACAGGCGAGGCAGTCACCGAGGACGGCAATATCATCACGGGACGCGGCCTTGGCGCGGCCATCCCTTTTGCGTTGCATCTGGTGAGCAGGCTGGAAGGCGCAGAGAAGGCCGAGGAGATACGTCAGCAGATTGAATATCCCTTTGGGATTTGATAACAGAAAGAGAGGACAAGGAACTACGGTGGTATGTTCCTTGTCCTCTCTTTCTGTTATCAAAATAGTTTACGGTGGTATGGTTCCTTATTGGTACTTTTTTTCATTAAAAATAGTTTTTTCGGAATTTCGGTAAAAACTATTGATTATTGAGAAGTTTTTAGGCATAATAATAAAAAACAGGTTTATGTATCGGGGAAGGAGGATCCAGTATGATTGTTAGACCTTATTATTTGGAGTTATTAAAAACGTACCGTGATGTTCCGCTGGTGAAGATCCTTGCAGGAATTCGCCGCTGCGGAAAGTCCACGATTTTAGAAATGCTGCAGGATGATCTGATAAAAAACGGCGTTTCTGCGGATCACATTATCAGCATGCGTTATACCTCGGAAGATTTTGATGCCGGTATGACCGATAAGGATATGTATAGCAGCATTAAGGAGCAAATAATCGACAGTCAGCGGTATTATCTTTTGCTTGACGAGGTACAGGAAGTGAATGGCTGGGAAAAAGCGGTCAACAGTCTTTTAGAAAATGCCAATACCGATATTTATATAACGGGTTCCAATTCCAAGCTGATGTCAAGTGAAATATCCACCTATTTAACCGGGCGATATATTTCCATTCCTGTGTTTACGCTCTCTTTTTCTGAATATATGGACTTTAAAAAATCAAGCGGCCGTACAGCCACAGCCAAGGAGCTGCTTGCCGAATATATCCGTATGGGCGGCTTTCCGATTGTTGCGCTGGGCAATTTTGAGGAAGGCGCAGCCTATCAGATCGTCGAAGGCATCTATCATTCTGTGGTCACAAGCGATATCACGAAACGGCATAATATCACGAATTTTGATTTATTTGGACGCATAGTAAAATATGTGATTGAAAATGTGGGCAAGACCTTTTCTGCCAATGCCATCGTAAAGTTTTTAAAAAGCGAGGGACGGTCTCTTTCTATTGAATCCGTCTATAATTATCTGCTGTGGCTGGAAAAAGCCTTTGTCATCTATCGCTGTCAAAGGTATGATCTGCAGGGAAAAGCAGTGCTGAAAACGCAGGAGAAATTCTATCTTGCAGATACTTCTCTCAAATACTGTATAATGGGCTTTAATCCAAAATCGATTGCTGCCATGCTCGAAAATATCGTATACTTTGAGCTTCGCAGAAAAGGCTATGAGGTCTATATCGGCAAGAATGAAACGAAAGAAATCGACTTTGTAGCGATGCGGCGGGACGAGCGTATTTATGTGCAGGTATGCCGGAGCCTTCCGGAAGAATCTGACCGCGAAATTGCCAATCTGCTTGCCATCAAAGACCATTACCCCAAATATGTCGTAACGCTTGACGAGCTTGCTGCAGGCAACATCGACGGCGTGAAAATCATGCATTTATCCGATTTTCTGCTGCGCAAAGAGTATTCATGACAAATACACATCCATGCTGCCGGAGCGCAGCCCCTCCAAGTCCAGCGTCAGATACACAAATCCAAGATCATGCAACTGCTGTACGATCTGCTCGCGCTGCTCTAAAAAGCGGGGAAAGTCAGCAAGTGGCAGCTCCAGGCGCACCACATCCCCGTGCAGGCGCAGCCGCATAGCGGCAAAACCCTGACGGTGCAGATAGGACTCTCCGGCCTCAATCCTTTGCAGTACCTCCGGCCTAAGCTGTGTTCCATAAGGAAGCCGCGTCGCCATGCAGGGGGAGGAGGGGCGCTCGGCAACAGAGATTCCCAGCTCACGCGCCATGGCGCGGATCTCGGCCTTGGTGATGCCAAGCTCGGCAAGGGGGCTCAGAATCCCCAGCTCGCGCACAGCGCGGATGCCGGGGCGGTATACGTGAAGGTCGTCCTCATTCGTGCCCTCGATCACGGCCCGAATACCGCGCGCCTGCGCCCAGTCCTTTAAAGTCTGAAACAGATAGCGTTTGCAGATGTAGCAGCGGTCCGTGGGGTTATTTTGCAGCAGCGGATTGGAGAGCTCATCCATGGTAAGCTGCACTAAAGGCGCACCGCATTCTTCTGCGACCTGCTTGGCAATTGCTAGATCGGCCTTTGGATGCAGGCTTCCCAAAAAAGTAACGGCATAGACGGTAGTGCCGTTTTTTTGTGCGCTCTGGCACAAAAGCTTAAGCAGCAGGCTGCTGTCGATACCGCCGGAAAAGGCAAGAGCGCAGTCAGCCTGTGTGTACTCATCTAACCGTGCGGTCAGCGCTTTTAATTTTGCTTCCATGCCTGCGCAACCTCCTGATAAATCGTTTGATAAGAAAGGTCGGTAGCCTCGCAAATGCGGCGTACGCTTTCGTATTCGGGATAGGCGTATTCGGTTTCGCCGTGCAGGCAGATTTTGACCTGTGCCGGGCCGTAAGGTGTTTCAATCTCTTCAATGCGGCGCGGCAGAGCCGTACGCTCAGCGGGAAAGCGCCGCACGCCGATGGTGGTCGTGTGGGTAAAGATCAGAGCCTCCATTTCAGCGATTTGATTCTCCATACACATCACGCGCAGCAGATAGGCGGGCCGGTTCTTTTTCATGAAAATAGGAGAATAGAACACATCGCGCGCGCCGGCTGCGAATAATTTCTCCATCACATAGCCCATGGCCTCGCCCGAGCAGTCATCGATATTCGTTTCCAGCATCCACAGCTGCGAGTCTGACGAAGAGGTAACAGAGGAGCCCACTGGTGTCTCGACCAGAGCGGATACGGGAGCTTTTGCCGGCTCTGCCGGTGCCGGGGCCGGGGCAGACACAGCGCTTGGCGAAGGCTGATTGACTAAGCGATTGATCTGCGTGGCTGTATAGGCGGCGCCGTAGCCGTTGTCGATGTTGACGACGCAGATGCCGTTGGCGCAGGAGTTGATCATGGTCAGCAGGGCGGAGATGCCGCCGAGGTTGGCGCCGTAGCCGACGGAGGTGGGCACGGCGATCACGGGCTTGTCGGCGAGTCCGGCGATCACACTGGCGAGCGCGCCTTCCATGCCGGCGATGGCGATGATGCAGCTGGCCTGATTGATGGCGTCGATTTTGGAGAGCAGGCGGTGAATGCCGGCAACGCCTACATCGTAGTAACGCTCGACATGGGAGCCGAAGAATTCGGCGGTCTGCGCGGCCTCTTCAGCCACGGGGATGTCGGCTGTGCCGGCGGTGCATACGGCGATGCAGCCGGTCTGGGGCTCGGGATGCAGCTCGTATTTGAGCAGCCGGGATACGGGATCATACTGAACGCCCGGTACAGCTTGGCGCACCAGCTCATACTGATGGCGGCTGGCACGTGTGCCCAGCACATTGACGCCGCGGCTGCAGAGCGTCTGATAGATGCTGACAAGGTGTGCATCGGTTTTTCCGCTGCAGAAGATGACCTCGCCGAAGCCCTGCCGCAGCTTTCTGTGATGGTCGAGCTTGGCAAAACCCAGATCCTCATAGGGCAGCTTTTTGAGTTCATTTTCGGCGGCCTCAAGGGAGAGCGTGCCGTTTTTTACATTTTCAAGTAGAGTTTGGATGTCCATAGTTGAATGCTCCTGAAAGGGTTAAGATGACGCCGAGCGGCGGCGCAGGATGGTTTGAATGACCTTATGAGATAGCCAGCCGATCAGAAGGCCAAGCGCTATGCCGGCCAGCACATCGGTGGGATAGTGAACATAGAGATAAAGACGGGAAAAGGCGATGAGCGCTGCCAGCAAAAAGGCGGCGACGCCCCAGCTTTTTTTATGAAAGTATAAAATGAGGGCAGCAGCAAAGGAGGCGTAGGTATGGCCCGAGGGAAAAGAAAAGTCAATGGGGGGATTTTTGAGCAGCAGGATCATGGATGGATTTAGATCATAGGGACGGATGCGGGCCACCCATGGCTTGAGCAAAAGATTGCCAAGGAGAAAACAGACAAGAAGCGCGGATGCCATTTCGGCCCCCATTGTGCGATAACGGCGGATCCATAAAAAGATGATGCTCATTAAAATCCAGAAAATGCCGGAGTTGCCCAGCACAGTAATTTTAGGCAGCAGCCAATCTAAAAAATCACAGCGAAGATAGTGCTGAATGAAATCTAATATAGCCAGCTCACCGGCAGATAATAGGTTCATGAGACCTCCATTGGAAATATAATCAATTCAAGGCAAGAGCCGCGCAGAGAGTGCGGCATGCAGTATTATTTTATTATAGCGGAATTTGTAAAACGATGCAAGCAAAACTAAAAGCGTGCACCGCATCGGCAGTACACGCTTGGGGATTTATAGGAAAGAGATTTATTGAGGCAGGTTTTGAGAATCCTCCTCCTGATTGACAGGCGGAGTCTGCTCTGGTTGGGGAGCTGAAACCGGCTGATAGAAAGGTTGCTCCGGCTGAGGAGCCGAAACCGGTTGGTAGGAGGGCTGCTCAGGCTGATAGGAGGGAAACGGAGTCTGCTGCGAATAGGGAGGAACCTGCGGGCCGGGTGTGATAGGCGGCATTGGCATGGAATATGCCTGATTTTGCATTTCTCTTCTGAATTGCAGCAGCGCGAGAGAAAGGAGAACTAAAAACGCAATATTAAACAGAGAAGAAGCAAGGCTCATAAGGCTAAAATCCGTAAACAGACTGGAAATAAGGCTTATCATACTGAAGCCGGCGATGATGAAGTTCATCACAATGACAAACATAGAAACCGGCTTTGCTGGATAGCTTCCATTAGAAGCTGCCTTTACGCTTGCGATCGTGCCCAGCGCCTTTGCGTAATAAATAATATAGAAAATAAGGAAAACAAGCAGGAGAACCAGCACACCGATGATAATGGCGGCTGACATGTCATAGGGCGTGTAATAAGAAGAGCTGTAGTAAAATTCGGAGCTGTATTCACTGATTGCAAAGCTCAGGGGCAGCAGCAGGACGCCAAGCAGGAGCACCAAAAGGCTGACGCCCACCAGACGGATGATGATAACAGCCTGCACTAAGGACAGACCGCCGGTCGAAACCACAGGGCGCATGCGGTTTTTAGCAGAAGCATAGAAGCTCCAAAAGCCTATGCTGGCTAAAAGCGTGGGTACCAAAAAGGCAATCGCAAAAATCATGACCATGCTTTGAATCGCCGGAATCATAGGAGCAATATCAGGCTCCAGCATGGCGGCATTACGCATGGCGCTGTAAAAAACGGAGCCCGGTACAAACTGGGTCAGTAAATTGACAAGAGAAAGAATTAAATTTGCGGTATATGTAACGGTCGCCAGTAAAAATAAAACAGAGCCGGCAGACCGTTTCACAGCCTGCACATTCGGATTTTGAGCAGGGATCTGCGGATAAATGGTATTAAAATCATTCATAGGAATTCCTCCAGATTATATATAAGTGATATAACCCTTATGTTACCATGCAAAGAGTCTACTTGCAAGAGCTGAAGATCGATTTTTATAAACTTGACAGGGGGCGCAATGTTACATATAATAGGTGACAGGGTGTCATTTTAGGGATCGATTCTGCTCTTGGATGCCACTATATATAATCGTTTGAGAATGCGAGGGATAGCATGCCAAAAGAACGGTTTTTAAACCTGCCTGATGAAAAGCGAAGGCGCATCTGCCAGGCGGCATATGAGGAGCTGCTTCGGGTCAGTTATGATCAGCTTTCCATCAATCAAATTATTCGCAGGGCTGATATTTCCAGAGGAAGCTTTTATCAATACTTTCAGGATAAGGATGATCTGCTTGCCTATATGATGAAGGATTTTCAGGAAAGCTGTATGAAAGAGGTAAGAAGCAGCATAGAAAATCAAGAAGGCGATATCTTTGATATTTGCCTTGAAGTAGTAAAGAAAATCATTGCATTTGGAGAAGAAAAGGAGCATCATCAGCTTCTGAAAAATATTTTTTCAGATTTAAAGCTTGGCAAGGTGCAGTCCTTTGAAGTCGTCTGCAGATTGGATGAAGCCTTTGTTAAAGAAATGTATCCGCTCATTCATAAAGAGGACTGGAGGATCAGCAGCCTTGATCAATTTATGGAACTAGCAGAATTTTTAGGCGCATTGATCCGCAGCGCCTGTGCTGAAATTTTCATGGACATTGCCCGAGAGGAGGAAGCCCTGCGCAAGTTTTCATGGCGGCTGAGGCTCATCCAACAAGGGGTGATGAAAAGAAAGGAGTTCATGTAATGCCAAAATTTAGTGTTCGGAAACCGCTTACCGTATTCATGGCAGCCATTATTGTCATCATCTTGGGCGTCGTTGCTTACACCCGTATGACGCCGGATTTGCTGCCCAATATCGATATGCCCTATGTGGTGATTATGACTACATATCCAGGGGCAACGCCGGAAAAGGTAGAGACCGTCATCAGCAAACCCATGGAGCAGTCGATGGCCACGCTGGAAAACATTGAAAATATTCAGTCCGTTTCCAGTGCCAGTGCCTCTACGCTCATATTAGAGTTTAATGAGGACGTCAATATGGATACGGTCAGCGTCGATATTCTCCAGAAAATCAATCTCATCCAGGGCTATTGGGATGATACCGTAGGCACCCCCGTCATTTTAAAAATGAATCCATCAATGCTGCCGGTAGCCGTGGCCGCCGTCAGTATGGAGGGGATGGATCAAACCGAGCTATCAGACTTTGTCAGCGATACGCTGATGAACCAGCTTGAAGGGACGGGCGGCGTCGCCAGCATCAGCACCACGGGTATCCTAGAGGAGCAGATGAATGTGGTCATTCGCCAGGATAAAATCGATGCCGTCAACCAGCGTATCCGCGATGCCATCGACCGTCAGATCGAGCAGCAGATGCAGGACGCGCAGAGCGCGCAAATGGACGGCATGCAAAGCCTTCCTCCGCAAGCCCTGCAGCAGATGCAGCAGCAGGCGCAGGCGCAGATGGAGCAGGCCAAGGCAGAAGCTTATGCAGCTGCTGATATCAGCGGTCTGATTACGATGGATATGATTTCCGGCATTTTAACAGCGCAGAATTTCGCTATGCCAGCCGGGTATGTAGAGCAGGAAGGCGTATCCTATCTGGTGAGTGTGGGAGATGAGATCGTTTCTTTGGAAGAGCTTCAGGGCATGTTTTTGATGGATCTGGGCATAGAGGGCGCAGAGCCTGTGTATTTGGAAGATGTCGCCGACGTATTTATCTCCGATAATGCCGGAGAGAGCTATGCAAAAATTAACGGTAAAGACGGCGTACTCTTGTCATTCTCTAAGCAGTCAAATTATGCGACGGCCAAGGTGTCCGATCAGATTGCAGCAAAATTTGAGGAGCTGGAGCAAAAATACGAGGGGCTTCGATTTGTTACGCTGATGGACCAGGGCGACTACATTTATATGATCATTGAGTCTATTTTGCAGAATCTGGTGCTGGGCGCTGTATTTGCGGTGCTGATTCTGTTCCTATTCTTGAAGGATTTGCGTCCTACTTTTATCACGCTTTGCAGCATTCCGATCAGCGTTATTTTTGCTATTGTACTCATGTATTTTTCAGGGATCACGCTGAATGTGATTTCCATGTCGGGATTAGCGATCTCAGTGGGTATGTTAGTCGACAACGCGGTCGTTGTCATTGAAAATATTTATCGTTTGAAAAATAAGGGCTTTTCCACGACGAAGGCGGCTGTTTCGGGAGCAACACAGGTGGCAGGCGCTATTACGGCCTCTACGCTGACAACCGTGTGTGTATTTCTGCCGATTGTATTCGTAGAGGGCATCACCAAACAGCTTTTCGTGGATCTGGCGCTGACGCTGGGCTATAGCCTGCTGGCCAGCCTAATCATCGCGCTGACCTTGGTGCCGGCAATGGCCCGCGGTATGCTGCAAAATGTAAAGCAGAAGCCGCATAAATGGTTTGACCGTTTTTTGGCGGGTTACCAGAAACTGCTTGGTGCAGCACTGCGGCGAAAAGTAGTGGTGCTGGGCTTAGCATTGGTGTTACTGATAGTGAGCGTGGTAGCGACGGTACAAAGAGGATTTTCCTTTATGCC
Organism: Lachnospiraceae bacterium; assembly: GCA_022794035.1. NCBI lineage: Bacteria > Bacillati > Bacillota > Clostridia > Lachnospirales > Lachnospiraceae > Lachnospiraceae bacterium. The sequence goes on from JAAWDX010000005.1 coordinate 152,029, forward strand.
GGAAACTAACATGCCGCAGCTTAGCCTGAGCATTGAAATGCCGGAAGAGGCTGATTTAGAAGAAAAGGCAGAGATGACAGATGCTGTGATGGAAAGAGTGCAGTCAGTTCCGGAGGTGCAGGACGTGGGCGCTATGATCGGCGGCTCTGGTGCGATGGGCATGCTGGGCGGTTCAGGCAGCTCTGCGGTGACGATGTATGCCATTTTGGATGAAAAGGCTGAACGCTCCAATCAGGAAATCGAAGCGGAAATCCTGTCACTATGCGCCGATCTGGACTGTGAGCTTGTGATCGACAGCTCAGGGATGTCTGCAGCTTCCAGCATGCTGGGAGGCTCCGGCATATCCATTGAGGTGTACGGCGATAATCTGCAGGATTTGCAGCAGGCTGCTCAAGAGATTGCAGCTGAGCTGCAGACGCTAGAAGGGGTGGCGGAGGTCTCGGATGGTATCGATGAGACCGAGCCGGAGATTCATTTCATCGTTAATAAAGAGGAAGCCATGAAAAATGGGCTTACCGTGGCACAGATCTATAGTGAGATCAATAAGGCAATGACTAAAGAAAAGAGTGCCTCCTCCGTAACCTTCGATGGCCGGGAATATGAGATTACTATATATGCAGACGGAGCACAAACCCTGACGCCTTCAGAGATCAAAGAGCTTATGATCACGGTAACTGATAGGCAGGGCAATGAAAAGCAGCTTGCAATCGGCGATGTGGCGCAGATCGAAGATCAGGAAACACTGGCTTCGATTCAGCGTAAAAATCAGATGCGGTATTTAACAGTGACAGCAGAGCTTAAGGAAGGCTATAATATAACGCTGGTTACCGATGCCGCAAAGGAAGCATTAAAGGATTTTGAGAAAACGGGCATTACCATCGAGTTTTCCGGAGAAAATGAAACGATCATGGAATCCATGACGCAGCTCATGCAGATGCTGCTGCTAGGCATTGTACTGGTGTATATGATCATGGTAGCGCAGTTCCAGTCCTTGAAATCTCCGTTTATTATTATGTTCACCATTCCGCTTGCCTTTACCGGCGGATTGCTTGCCCTGCTGTTTACAGGTATGGAGATCAGTATTATTGCCATGCTTGGCTTTGTGATGCTCAGCGGAATCATTGTCAACAACGGCATTGTCCTAGTCGATTATATCAATCAGCTGCGGCTGGAAGGAAAAGAGAAAAAAGAAGCCATTTTGGAGGCAGGGGCCACGCGTATGCGGCCGATTCTGATGACCTCGCTCACGACGATTTTAGGCTTGTCCGTCATGGTTTTAGGCATTGGACAGACCAGCAGCGGAGCCGAGATGATGCGCCCGCTGGCTATGGTGTGTATCGGCGGTCTCGTTTATGCTACGATCCTGACGCTGTTTGTAGTGCCGGCGCTGTATGATATCATGAACCGAAAGCCGATGAAAACGGTAGCCAAAGAGGATCTTGAAATAACAAACGAATAAACAGATCAGATAATTTCTTTTACCACGGATGGATTCCAGTGATCCCTCCGTGGTATTTTTTTATATAATAGTAAAAAGACTGAGCCATTTTTGGAAAAATCTGCGTCTTAAATTAAAGGAAAATATCTTACTCTATCAATTCTCCGATATGGATAAAAATAAAAGCAGAAAGGAAAAGGTATGAAAACTTTTAAGAAAATGTTGACCATCGTGCTGTGCATGGCACTGTTGATTTCTAATTCATTATCCGTACCGATGACGGTAAGTGCAGAAGATGCCTCGGATATGGAAGTGGCAATGGAAGAAAATTCTACAGAAGAAAATTCTACAGAAGAAAATTCTACGCAGGAAGACTCATTATTAGAAGAGATAAAAGAAGAGTCTTCGGAAACAAGCATTCAAGAAAGTGAGCCGGAAACTTCTGCTGAGGAGCTTAGTCAAGAGCAACCGCAGGAAAGCGAGGAGGTCTCTGCAGAGCCGCAGGAGGAGCAAAGAGCGGTTTCCTATGCTCTTTCCATGCAGCCGGCGGCCACAATTGGAGATACGCCCTATCCCAGTCTGGCAAGAGCCATTGCGGCAGCAAGCTCCGGCGATACCATTGTACTGCAGAAGGATATCACGGAAAGCGTTTCCTTTACCAAAACACTGACCCTTACGATCGATATGAATGGTAAAACATGGACGGGCAGTGGCGCATCCATGATCAGCCGCACAAGGAATAAACTGAATTTAACGCTGCAGGGCGGCGGAATCCTGATTGCGGCAGAAGGATACCGCGTTGCTACGCTTGCCACAGGCGATGTGCTGACGGCGCAGGGAGTTACCTTCAGAGGCAGCGGGGCAAACCCCAGCCAGGAAGTAGGAGGAACCAGTTCAAAAGGCGGCGTGATCTATGCAAACGGCGCGGCCGTAACGCTGACTGACTGCTATCTAGAAAATGGTAATACTACCTATAACGGCGGTGCTGTATGCTGTGAATACAGCGCATCCCTTACAGTTCAAGGCGGTGCATTCCGCAATAACCATGCAGGCAGCAGTGCCACTGGGGGCGGCGCGATTTATATTAGTAGTTCCAGCTTAAAAATAGATGGGGCAAGCTTTACCGGAAATACGGCCGGCGTTTTAGGCGGTGCTATTGGAGTCTACAGCACCAATCAAGATGTTGAGATCTCTAATACGGTATTTGAAAATAATGAGGCTAAGTATGGCGGCGCGCTTGCCTTCGGCGGAGATATGAGTTATCTATCAAAGGCGGTTCATCTGACAAATATTACGGCAGCGGGCAATACAGCAAGCAATAGTGGTGGCGCCATTTATGCGAAGGCGCCTACGCTGACAGTAAGCGGTTCTTTGACGGATAATATTTCTGGGCAGGACGGCGGTGCGATTTATAGTGTGTATAGCAATTCAAGCAGTCAGATTGGCAGGGTAACGCTCAGCGCTGCGATTCGCAATAATACAGCGGCAAGAAATGGCGGCGGCGTCTATGTACAGGCACGCTATATTACATTTGAAAGCGGCATCGTGACTGCTAATACAGCGACTAAAGGATGCGGCGGCGGTGCGTATTTATGTACTGCTGGTACGGATAAGACGCTAAACGGCGAGTATACACTGAGCGAAACGGCCCATATTTATCATAATCTGACGCCGGGTGATCTTAAGAAGGTTGGCGATATGGGCGCTTCCTCAGAGATTTATATTCGCAATGCCAGCGGCACAACGAGTAGCGCGAAGCAACAGCCAAGCACAAAGCTGATCGGATTTACGCCGGCCGCGTTTACGGATCCTGAATCCGGCGTGAGCTATATACTTTCACAATATAACGGAAAGTACGGAGCTACAGTGCCGGCAAAATGGGCAGTCAGCTATTATAGTGAGGTGCCGGTTGAGAAGACTATCTATCTGGATGCGCAGGCGCGTCATACAGCAGGCGAAAATGTCTGGGTCACCGATACGATCCAGCAGGCTTATGAGATAGCTAAAAAAGAAGAGATTCATAAAATATATGTCTGCAGCCTGCAGACGGTCGGAGCGGAAGAAGCAGCATATCTGAATGATGCTGCTATCACATGGTATCGCTGCAAGGAGCATGGCAGTACGCACTTGTTTGCCATTAAGGGAGCAGTTACGCTGAGCGCACTGCAGGTGGATGGCAATAATATCGAGTCAAAGCAATCCCTCATTGAGGTAGGAAGCGGAGCACATCTGACGCTGACCGGCAGTACTCTTGTCTGTAATGGCGTCTCGCAGTACGGCGGCGGTATCAGTGTTAATCAAGGCAAGCTTACCATGGAGGGCGGTACCGTTATCAATAACAGAGCAACCAAAAGCGGCGGCGGCATTTACGTGCAGCATGGCATTGTGAATCTGGAGGGTGGTACGATTTCCTACAATACGGCGGGCAATATTGGCGGCGGCGTCAATGCACGCGACTATGCGGTTGTCAATATGGGTCTAAACGGCGGCAGAGTGCTGATCGATCATAATACCAGCTATTCAGAAGGCGGCGGTATCTCTTATGAAAGGACCGCCAGCGGCGAAATATACAAGGCAACGATTACCAATAATCAGTCTACTTTGTACTCTCAATATGTAGCCGGCGCAGGTATTTCGGTGCAGGTAGGCGCCAGCCTGAAAATGAAAAATGTGTATGTGACCGACAATTTGGCCAAACATTATGGAGAATATGGCGCCGTATATACCTGCCCCACCGGTGAAACCGCTATTTTTAAAGTAGCGGGCGCACTGATTACAGACAATCAGCGCGAAGGTAGCGTATATGGCCCAGAGGCGATCGATATCTATCATTATACCTCCAATAGAAATAATATGGTGTACGTGTCAGAGGAAGCGCTTGGCGGCGGCGACATCACATTTTATAAGGATGTTTCAAAACAGCATAAAGCAGAGAGAAGCTATTATCAGTATACAACGGAAGGCTTTGCCATTGTCAGCGGAGTGAGTGAAGAGGCGAAGCAGTGGGCAAAGGAAAAAGCGGAGGCAGACGGCGTTGTGATTACTGGAAACAGCAGTAATGCGCCGGGCAGTGCGATTGCCAATAATGGACATTTAACGATTGGCACAGAGCAGATGGCCATGACGGTTGTGAAGGAGTGGAAGAATGCTGACGGAAGCACGCCGGTGCAGCATCCTGATCAGGTTTTGGTGTATCTTACCCGCAATGGCAAGGTAGTGGATCAGGCCACGCGTAAAGATGCCAGCATCGTACTGAGTGCCACTAATGGATGGAGCTATACCTGGAGAAATCTGGATCCGGATGCAGAGTGGTCGGTAGTGGAAGCCAGCGTACCGGGCTTTGAGGCATCTGTCAGTGAGATGAAGAAGGAAGAAGCGCCGGTATGGCTGGCGACGGACGAATATTATGTACGGACGTTAACCAATACCAAGACGGACGAACCCTCAGCAGATCTGACGATTGGGAAAACAGTCTATGCCGATGATCCAAGCGGCAGCTATGCCTTTACGATTTCTTTGGAGGCCGAGGGACAGTATGCGTATTATACCAGCAGCAATCCGCAGCTGCGGCCTATCTATGATAATCAGCAGATCAGGATCAGCCTTAGAAACGGAGAGACCGCTACGATTGCGGGACTGCCGGTTGGCACGCCGTATACAGTAAAAGAAGAGGCGCCAGAGGGATATCTGGTCTATATCGACCATCAGCTGAGCGATACAGGAGAAATCACCGGCAGCGCTGAGCAGGCGACGGCCATTCAATATACGAATATTCAGGCAACTGATATTGCCGTTCAAAAAGAATGGAATGACGGGGAAGATCAATACGGCAGAAGACCCGATGAGATTAGCGTCCATCTGCTGCAAAACGGACAAAAGCATCAAACGGCGCAGCTTAATGCAGCCGGCAGCTGGCAGCACAGATTTACTCAGCTGCCTAAATATGATCTGGATGGCGTGCTGTACCAATATGAAGTGAAAGAAGAGCCGGTGCAGGGATATGAGACAGAGATCGCGGCAGCAGAGGACGGAAGCTATGTAATGACCAATACGCTTCTTACGGACATCACGGTGACAAAGGTATGGGAGGACGAAGACGACCTTTACGGCCTAAGGCCACAAAACATTGTCATCATACTGCAAAGATCCGTCGCCGGTGAGGCGGAAGAGGAGATCCAGAGGCTTGAGCTTAGCGCAGAGCAGGCAGATGCAAGCGGAGCCTGGGTCTTCAAGGCTTCCGGACTTCCGGTATTTAATCAGGAAGGGCAGGCCTATGTCTATCGCATTACCGAGGCAGCGGAGGGGCTGAATCCACAGTATACGATCCTGTATGATGAGCCTCAGACCGACGCAGAAGGCGGTATCCGTCTGACCGTGACCAACCGGCTGCCGATGGGAGAAGCTCAGCTGATTAAAACTCTAAACCGTTATAATGCCACACTGGGAGGCGCGACCTTTGTATTTGATGTGAAGGCAGAGCTGGATGGCCAGCTGCTGTACAGCAATATACTGACCACAGACTTTGCAGCGCCGGGGCAGCAGTATGTTTCCATGGGTAAATTCCCCGTCGGAACTGTGATTACGGTAGAAGAGGTTTACAGCGGCAGCTGTTATGAGCTGGTTTCAGGAGAGGCGCTGCAGACCCTGATCATGGAGCAAGATGAGACCACCGGCGAGGTGCCAGTGCAGACAGCGCAGTATGTCAACGATTATAATGAAAAGCTTGTGAGCGGCGCAGGGATTATCAATGCATATACCCGAGGGGAAAATGAAGAGGGTATTTCGATTTGGAACGTAACCCAGCATTTTTCTGTGAATCCACTGCGAATGACAGAGGAAGGGAGGCAATAAGATATGAAAAAAAGAGTTTGGATGCTGCTTGGCAGTATCGTACTTGTCCTAGGAATATCCGTTGGTATTACGCTGGCATATTTTACGGCCTATTCCACGGAAGCAGGAACGCAGGAGCTGGTTTTGGGTACGGATACAACGATTCATGAAACAGTGACGGACCTGAATAAATCCGTCACCATCACAAACGAAGGCGGGGCTCCTGTCTTTGTCAGAGTTAAGGCTTTCTATCCGCAGGCAGAGGGGCTGGAGGTCGCGGTGATTCCGGGAGAGGGCTGGAGCGCTGCTGCCGAAGGCTGGTATCAGTATCAGCTTCCGCTGGCGGCTGGAGAGACAACGGCGTCCTCTGTTGAGATCGAGGTTACCGTATCGGAAAAGCTGGAAAAGGAGTTTAATATTGTGGTGGTGCATGAAGCCGTGGCAGCTCTGTATACAGAAGAAGGAGAAGCCTATGCGGATTGGAGCATGAGGCTTGCTGCAGAAGGGGAGGAGAATTAACCATGAAAAACGTAAAATCTCTTCTTTCAATTAAGACCGTCGTATTCGCGCTCTGCGCGGCTGCATTGATTGGGCTGGCCGGAGCCGGCTTAAGCAGAGCAAGTCTGCAGGTGACCGGAGGAGAATATACGGCGCAGATCGGCACGCAAAATATTGGCGTTGCTCTTTTAGAGGGAGAGCGATTGGTGAGTCAGTCGCAGGCTGAAGGGGCAACACACGGCACGATCCTCAGTCATTTGCTGGAAGAAGGGGAAACGCAGATTGTCCCCGGCAAGACCTATGAGGAACTGCTCAGTGTTAAAAATACAGGCGATATCGATGAGTATGTGCGAGTCATTATAAAAAAGCGGTGGCAAAACCAAGAGGGGGTGCCGCTTACGACACTAGCGCCGCAGCTGATTGATTTGCATCTTTTAACGACTGAAAACGGCGGTGCGTGGCTATTAGATGAGAGTGCCAGCACAAAGGAGCAGATCGTATTATATTATACTGGCATTATACCGGTTGAGGGCACGGCAGCCTTTGCTGATACGCTGCGGATTGACGAGGCGGTCATGAAGGCGGCCTCCATGAAGGAGGAAAGCCAGGTGATCACATTAACGTATGCGTATCAGGATGCCGTATTTGCCATTGATGTTGAGGTAGATGCCGTGCAGACGAATAATGCAGAAAAGGCAATCCTCAGCGCCTGGGGCAAAGAGGTTTCCATTGATGAGAATGGGGTGCTCAGTCTGAAAGAGGGAGGAGCGCAGAAATGAAAAAGATAAATCGATGTATAGCGCTGCTTCTGATGGCGGCTGTGTGTATCCTGAATGCAGCAGGCGTTTCTGCCGCAGAGCATGAAGGCGAGGAAGGCTGGCTGGTTACTTTTGATTCCGAGAGGCTGGTCAGCAATATGGAAACGGGAGAAGAGTTTACCGAGGTTTTGGGCCGGATTCAGCCCGGCGATACAGTCACTTTGCGCGTGGCGCTGCACAATGAAGCCTCTGAGGCAACGGATTGGTATATGCAGAACGAGGTGCTGAATAGCTTTGAAAAAAGCGTGCAGGCAAGCGGCGGCGCGTATAGCTATATCCTGAGCTATATAGATGAAAAGGGAACAGAAACTGTGATCTATAACAGCAATACAGTGGGCGGAGATGAAGTCATAGGGCAGCGTGTTGGCTTGGAGCAGGCAACCATCTCATTAACTGATTATTTTTATGTGGCTACGCTAAAAGAGCAGGAAAGGGGCGCGGTATTGCTGACCGTAGGGCTGGATGGAGAGACAAACGGCAATCAGTATCAAAATGCAGCCGCTGACCTTAAAATGGATTTTGCCGTAGAGCTTTCTTCGTTATTTAAGGAACCAGAGGTAGAGCGGCGCACAGAGAATCAGTATATTACCGTGCGGACACCGGGCAGCACTGCCGGCGCAAAGACCGGCGATACCACATCAATCTGGCCGTATGTGGGTGCGGGAGGCGCAGCGCTGCTGCTGATCATACTGCTTGTCTGTCTGAAAAAAAGAAAGGGGACGCAAAAATGATGAGATCTGTTAAAAAAGCTTTAGCATGCGTACTCAGCAGTGTACTCCTCATCATGCTGCAGATACCCGCTTTGGCAGCAGAGGCTGAGCAGGAGCCCTACACATATCAGGTGACGATTTCTGCCGGTGCGCAGGGCGTTTTTAATGAAAACAGTCTGGCGGCCATTGGAGTGACGGGAGACAATGTATCTGGCGTCAGCAAGGAGATCAATGAGAGTCATACGCTGATTACGATTAGCGGACTGCACTATGGTGATAAGGTTAGCTGTGATATGGCCAATCAAGCAGAGAATAATCCGGTCACCTTATTAGAAACGCGGTATTATAACAAGGGAATCCGTCAGAGCGGTCATGATAATGAAGAGGCCAAGAATGCGTCTTTTACCGTAGAGGGCGATGCTTCCTATGTGGTAGCCTATGGAATTGCCGGCAATATGGCCGAATATCGGGTACGCTATGTAAGCAGCGTTACCGGCGAGCCCTTAGCAGAAGAGCAGGTATATTACGGCGTGATTGGCGATAAGCCGGTTGTTCCGTACTTGTATGTGGAGGGGTATTTGCCGCAGGCTTATAATCTGACGAAAACACTGAGCGACAATGTCGGAGAAAATGTTTTTGAATTTGACTATACGCCGGTTCCAGAGTCGGTTATCGAGACAGTGGTTAACACGGTTTATGTAGAAGGCTCTGAGGGGCAGACCAGCGAGAGTGTGCCGGCACCTGCGGAAGAAACATCCGAGACCTCAGCCGCACCTGCAGGAGAAAGCAGTGAAGCGCAGCAGGAGGATCAGGAAGTGAGTCGGCCGCAGGAAATCATCGACTTAGATGATAATCCGGTACCGTTGGGCTCCGGCGAAAGTCAGGCAGATGCCAATGAGGATGAGGAGCCCTCAGGCAGCACCTATCAGAAAATGCTATATGTGCTGGCAGGCGGAGCTGCCGCGGTGCTCGTTGTAGTCATTTTGATTGCTGTGATTTTGAAAAAGAGAAAAGAGCGGCGATAAAGGAAATGAAGATGAAACAAGAAAAAAAGAAGCGCTGCACCGCGTGGCTGCACGCGATAGGTGCTCTTCTGCTCTGGGGCGTGATTTTACTCTGCATTATCCTTACCATTCCCCGAGTTTTTGGCTATCAGCTTTATCATGTTATCAGCGGCAGCATGGAGCCGCAGATCCCAATAGGGAGCTTGATTTTAACAAAGGAGATACAGCCGCAGGAGCTGGAGTCCGGCGATATCATCACCTTTTACGGCGGGTTTAATCAGGCAAGTACGATTGTGCACCGGGTGGTAGCCAATGAACGGGCAGAGAAGCAGCTGATTACAAAGGGGGATGCCAATGAGCAGGAGGATATCCGGCCGGTAAAATACTCCTATGTACTGGGCAAAATGGTTATATCTGTGCCAAGGCTTGGGTGGCTTGCCGCTGCGATCGGCACTTGGACAGGGAAAGCGGTGTTAATGATCATTGCGGTAATTGGCTTCTGTGTTAAGAATATTGCTTCCTATATGGAGCTGAAGCATAAAGAATAGATTTCATCAAAAAATGCGACTAATAAAAAAGCGCTAGTTGTGGCCAATACCAGAACTAGCGCTTTTCTGTATACAGTTGTGCTTGGCTTTTTTACAGCATTAGCCCTTTAAGTACTGAATGCTTAAAAGAGCAGCTTCCATGGGAGTGCGTCCGACGGAACGGTCCTGTTCCACGACGAGCCACTGCGTGCCGGATTCCTCAGCCGCCTTTACAATAGCCGGCATATCCTGCATGCCATGTCCGACAGGACGGAATTCAAAAGTGCCCTTAGTTTCCTTCTTCTCAGCGATACCAATCAGCTCATACATATCAGAGGCAGCGCCCTCTTTGTAGAAGTCCTTTAAATGAACAACCGGGCAGCGGCCTGCATATTTGCGGATGTATGCAGCCGGATTTTCGCCGGCAACATTTACCCAGCAGGTATCCAGCTCAGTCTGCAGTAGGTCAGCCGGAATTGCATCATACATGTAGTCAAGGCCATATTGTCCGTTTTCCAGCTTGATAAATTCAAAATCATGATTATGATACAGCATCGGGATTCCCATTTCCTTGGCAACCTCGCAGATATGACGCATCTGCTTCAGCGTATCTTCAAAAACGGGCGTGCCATGGCGGACATCCTCATTCAAATAAGGAAAAGCAATATACCGACAGCCAATTTCCTTATAGGCAGCAATGGTGCCCTTTGGGTCTGCCAAAAGCTCTACATAGGGAACATGCGCAGAGATCGCAGGGATGCCTACTTCATCCAAGGCCTGACGAATCTCCGCAGGCGTATGTCCGTACAGGCCGGCCAGCTCTACGCCGGCATAACCGGCATCCTTCAACTTTTGCATAGTACATTTAAAATCAGCAGCGGCATCCTCACGGACAGAAAAGACCTGAATTGCAACGGGTAATTGAGTTAACATACTCTTCCTCCTATCAAAATGTAATCCATTACATATGCTTATATACTATACTTTTGAAGGTTTTTTGTCAACCGCTTTACGCAAAAAATATATCAAGAAAGGAACGCTTAATAAAAAGGTTGCCGCATCCGCAAAGGCCTGTGCCAGCTGTACGCCCCAGAGCTCAGGCAGCAGCAGAATCAGCGGCAGAAAAAACAACCCCTGCCGTGCCCCTGCCAGAAAGGACGATATCACAGGCCGGTTTACAGACTGAAAGCTCAGATTCGCAATCGTACAAGCCGGAAGCAGCGGCATTGTTAGCGCGCCGGCGCGCAAAGAAAGAGAAGCAATGCGGACAACCTCCGCCTCGTCCATAAACAGGCGAATGAGGGCAGGAGCCTGCCAAAATATGAGAGCGCCCAAAAGAGTAAGGGCGGCGGTCCCGGTCCAGAGGCAAAAATGAAAGGCCCTGCGGATGCGCTGCGTGTTATGCTGTGCGTAGTTAAAGCCGATGAGGGGCTGCAGACCCTGGCCGTATCCGAGCATGAGCGTGAAAACGATCATAAAAATTTTGCCGGCGATGGACATCGCAGTGACGACGGCATCACCGTAGAGGCTGGCACAGCGGTTAAGCAGGATGGCGGAGGCTGCCGCCAGCCCCTGACGCAGCAGAGAAGGAAAGCCGGTCAGGAAAATGCGTCCAGAGAAGCGAAAGCCGGAAAAACGGAGAGAAAGGGAGCTTTTACCGGTGAGAAATGCGGATAAAAGGACGGCAAAACAAGCCGCTTGGCTGAGGAGTGTGGCGAGCGCGATGCCCTGAATGCCGAGCGGCTGCAGAAGGAGGGGGTCGAGAAGGATATTGAGAAAGCCACCGACGGCAATGCCCAGCAGTGCGCGGGCAGTTTTGCCTTCGGCACGCAGCAGATGGCTCAGGCAGAGGGATCCGGTCAGGAAGGGAGCGGCAATGAAAATATAGAGGCTGTAGGAGACGGCATGCGGCAAAATGGTCTCAGAGGCGCCTAAAAGGCGCAAAAAGGGCTCCCGCCAAAAGGCAATGGAGGCGATCAAAAGACCGCAGAGCAGCGACAGATAAAAGCTGGCGCCGGCAATCTGACCGGCCTCGTGCACCTGACGCTTGCCGAGGCGGAGGGAAATCAAGCTGCCGCCGCCCATGCCCAGCGTAAAGCCGGCGGCCTGGATGAGCGCCATCAGCGAAAAGGTGATGCCGACGGCGCCGGAGGCTTCTACGCCAAGTCTGGCAACAAAAAAGGTATCGGCCAGATTGTAAATAGAAGTGATCAGCATGCTGCCCATGGTAGGCAGCGCCAAGGAAAGCAATAGGCCGGGTATGGGCTTTTGCATCATGCGTTTATATTCGGCTTTCGATGCGGCAGGACTCTGGGTTTTCGTCATGACAGGCTCCTTTATGGGATAAACTTGACGGTAGTATATGTAAAAAAAGAAAATTCCATACAAAAAAGGAAATCTGACAAAAACAGCGAATATTAACTATTATATGATAAGAAGGAGAAGAGAAAATGGTCACGCGATTAGAGGATACGGACAAGGCAGCGCCTCTTTTTGAGGGCTGGCAGGAGACCATGATTTGGTCATGCCTGCAGGGAATGATGGGCGGCATTTATGTCACGGATGTGACGGCGCCCAGATCAGCCGTCGCTCGTTTGGGAGATTTTTGTTTTTTTGCCGGCCGGCCGGAAAGAGAGCTGGTGCTTTATCAGCCTCCGGAGGATATACGGGATTTTATGATTATGGCAGCGCAAAATGCGGCCTGGGAAGAGCTGATTGCGGAGTGCTGGGGAGAACGGGCGCAGAGGAGAATGCGGTACGCCATTAAAAAAGAAGGGGATATTTTTGACAGGAGAAAGCTGCAGCAGATAGTAGAGAATCTGCCTTCAGAATATAGGCTGAAGGAGATTGACGAGAGCCTGTATGAGCAGTGTCTTCAGGACGGCTGGACAAGGGATCTGGTGGCACAGTTTGAAAATTATGAGATCTACCGAAAATATGGGCTCGGCATTGTAGCGCTGCATGACGGCCGGATTGTATCCGGCGCCTCCAGCTATTCGGCGTATCGGGAAGGCATTGAGATTGAGATCGATACGCATGCTGCCTATCGCAGGAGGGGGCTGGCGCTGGCCTGCGGCGCCAAGCTCATTTTGTCATGCCTTGAGAGGGGGCTGTATCCAAGCTGGGATGCGCAGAATCTGGGCTCGGTAGCGCTGGCAGAAAAGCTGGGGTATCATGCCGATCATGCCTATCCCGTGTTTGAGGTGAGCGGATGCGGCAACGTATAAGGGCAGTCTTTATAGCGGCGGAGCTGCTGCTTTACGGTCTGTTTTTGATGCTGGATATACGGCAGCAGCCTTCGGCAGAATGGAAATATGCCTCGATCTGTTTATGCGCTTTGTGTGTCTTCCTGCTGACAAAAAGACAGTGGCTGATGCGGACAGCCTTTTTGCTGACTGTGCTGGCCGATACATTTTTATTGCTGCTGGACAGGCAGTACCTCATAGGAGTGCTGTGCTTTTGCGCGGTGCAGCTTCTATATGCCCTTAGGCTCGGGAAGCGCTGCGGCAAGCGGGGGCTTGTCATCCGCGGGATGAGCTATGGTGCTGCGCTGCTTATTTTGTATGGACTGGATTTGTTGGCGCCTTTGACGGCAGCAGCAGCGTTTTCTTTTACGCAGCTTGCCGTGAGCGCTATGACGGCGCTGCGAAAGCCGCGTAAAACATGTAGTGATCGCCTGACGGCTTGGGGCCTGACGTTGTTTTTAGGCTGCGATATCTGTGTGGGGCTGCACAATATAGAGGCCTATCTGCCGGTTTTGATATGGCCGCAGGGGGTCAGCATAGGGATGTGGCTGTTTTATCTGCCTGCGCAGGTACTGCTTGTTTTATCAGCATATGAAGAGGAAAGGGAGGGACAGACCAATGGAGAATAAAGATTGGCAGAGCAGGGCCGCGGCGCTTCTGATGATTATCTGCACAGCTCTGTTTATTTTAACGGCGAGTATCGCTGTGCCCATCCTGTGCCGGCCATTCTTTTATCTGCAGATTGGCCCGCTGGGCTTAGAAGCAGAAACAGGGCTGGCCAAGCAGGAGATTATGCAGGCCTATTCGGAAATGCTGGATTTCTGCACCGGCTTATCCAGAGAATTTTCAACGGGCGTACTGCCGTGGTCGCCGCAGGGGCGTGCGCATTTTGTGGATGTCAGGTGGCTTTTTATGCTCGATTTAGGAGCAGCCGCGGTCAGCGGCTGTGTGCTTTTGGCAGGGTATTTTATGCGGAAAAGAGCCTTGAGGCCGCTCTATTGTTTTAGAGGGCGGGGAGCCGGCTTTTGGGCGGGCAGCAGCCTGCTGGCTGTTTTTGCTTTGCTGACAGGCCTTGCCGCGCTGGATTTTGGGAGAGCCTTTGCGGTATTTCATAAGATTTTCTTCCCGGGGAAAAGCAATTGGATTTTTTCTCCGGAAGAGGATGCTGTGATTACGATTTTGCCGGAGGCATTTTTCAGAAACTGCGCCATTTTGATCGTGGTTTTGATTGTAGTAAGCTGTTTATCGCTGATCGTGCATGATGTTTATCGGCGCAGAAAGCAAAAAAAGCCTTCCAAAATCTGAAGAAGATTTTGGAAGGCTTGAAAAGCAGCTTTTTAGAGAGCCTTGCCGGTCAGCATTTCATAGGCCTGCAAATATTTATCAATTGTCTTGTTCACAACCTCCTGCGGCAGTGTCCAGTTATGGTCTGTATTTTCCTTCAGCCAGTCGCGGGCAAACTGCTTGTCAAAAGAGGGCTGGCCGTGACCGGGCTCATAGCCTTCGGCCGGCCAGAAGCGAGAGCTGTCTGGCGTGAGCATTTCATCGCCGATGACAATATTGCCGGCTTCATCGAGTCCGAACTCAAATTTGGTATCAGCAATGATGATGCCGCGGCTCAGCGCATAATCAGCGCATTTTTGATAAAGCGCGATCGTGTAGTCACGCAGCTTGGCGGCATATTCAGCCCCCTTGCCCGGAAAATATTTTTCCAGATGGGTGATGCTTTGCTCAAACGAGATATTCTCATCATGATCGCCGATTTCCGCCTTAGTGGAAGGGGTGTAGATGGGCTGCGGAAGCTTGTCGGATTCCTGCAGGCCCTCCGGCAGTGTGATGCCGCAGACGGTACCGTTTTTCTGGTAGCTGGCCCAGCCGCTTCCGGTAATATAGCCGCGCACGATGCACTCGATGGGCAGCATGTTCAGCTTACGGCAGAGCATGCTCTTGCCTTCAAAGGCCGGCTGGCGGAAAAACTCCGGCATATCGTTTGTGTCGGCAGAGATCATGTGATTCGGCACGATATCCTTGGTCAGATCAAACCAGAACTTAGACATCTGTGTCAGCACCGTGCCCTTTTTGGTCACTTCATTATTTAAAATCACATCAAAACAGCTGATACGGTCGGTAGCCACCATGATCAGGCTGTCGCCGTTATCATAAATTTCACGGACCTTTCCTTCTTTGATTGGTTTCATTTCAAATACCTCATCATCTAAAATTTTGCAAAGGAGTATAACTGGTGAAAAATTACATAGAAAAGCGGCTTTTTGAATTGCAGGATACGGCCTATCGGGACTTTCACAGCAGACTGATCCCTACAATCAGCCCCGATAGAATTATCGGCGTGCGCACACCGGCGCTGAGAAAGCTGGCCAAGGAGCTGATCAAGGATCCGTACATTGCAGAGTTCCTGCAGGACCTGCCGCATTCGTATTATGATGAAAATACGCTGCACGCCCTCCTGATTTCAGAGCTTAAGGACTATGCGCTGTGCCTGCAGGAGTTAGACCGTTTCCTTCCCTATGTGGATAACTGGGCCACCTGCGATATCATGTCGCCCAAGATCTTCAAAAAGCACCTGCCGGAGCTTATCCCGGTGGTAGAGAGCTGGATCAGAAGCTCACATCCCTATACGATTCGTTTTGGCCTTGTCATGCTCATGAGCTTCTATCTGGACGAAGCCTTCCGCCCGGAATACCTGACTCTCGCAGCATCTGCCGTCTCCGAAGAGTACTATGTGAAGATGGCGGTCGCCTGGTACTTTGCTACAGCACTGGCCAAGCAGTACGAGGCGACGATTCCTTACATCGAGCAGCAGAAGCTGCCAAAATGGACGCATAACAAAGCCATTCAAAAGGCGATCGAGAGCTACCGCATCACAGCCGATCAAAAAGCATACTTAAGGACCCTTAAGCTTAGTGGTGGAATAACCGAAGTCCGGTGAAGGACATTACCATATTATGCTTGTCGCAGGCAGCGATCACATTGTCATCGCGCACAGAGCCGCCCGGCTCAGCTACATATTGGACGCCGCTCTTGAAGGCGCGCTCAATATTATCGCCAAAGGGGAAGAAGGCATCGGAGCCAAGGGCTACGCCGGTAAGCTGATCAAGCCAGGCGCGTTTTTCCTCACGGGTGAATACAGGCGGTTTTTCTTTAAATGTATTTTCCCATACGCCGTCAGCAAGGATGTCCATGTACTCCTCGCCGATATAAAGATCAATGGCATTATCACGGTCCGCACGGCCGATGTGGTCAACAAACTGCAGATTCAAAACCTGGGGAGCCTGCCGCAGCCACCAGTTGTCTGCCTTGGTTCCCGCCAGGCGGGTACAATGGATGCGGGACTGCTGTCCGGCGCCGATGCCGATGGCTTGGCCGTCTTTTACGTAGCACACAGAATTGGACTGCGTGTATTTGAGCGTAATCATGGCGATGGCCAGATCGATCTTAGCGCTGTCCGGCAGCTCTTTGTTTTGCGTAACAATATTGCTGAAAAAGTTTTCGTCGATTTTGAGTTCGTTGCGGCCCTGCTCGAAGGTGATGCCGAAGACCTGCTTGCGCTCAAGGGGAGCAGGACGGTAGGCAGGATCAATTTCCAGTACGCAGTAATTGCCACCCTTTTTCTTTTGCAGAAGCTCCAGTGCCTTGGGCTCATAGCCGGGCGCGATCACGCCGTCGGAGACCTCACGCTTGATGAGGCGGGCCGTGGGCACATCGCATACATCAGACAAAGCGATAAAATCACCGAAGGAAGACATGCGGTCTGCACCGCGGGCCCGGGCATAGGCGCAGGAGAGGGGCGAGAAGGTCTTGACATCCTCCACCCAGTAGATTTTTTTAAGCGTGTCAGTGAGCGGCAGACCGACAGCGGCGCCGGCCGGAGATACATGCTTAAATGAGGTAGCAGCAGGAAGGCCGCTGACGGCTTTGAGCTCTGTTACCAGCTGCCAGCCGTTCAAGGCATCAAGCAGATTGATATAGCCGGGACGGCCGCAGAGCACTTTAATAGGCAGATCAGAGCCATCCTCCATAAAAATGCGGGATGGCTTCTGGTTGGGATTGCAGCCATATTTTAATTGCATTTCATTCATGGTGAAAATCCTCCTTAGTGATGTTTATTGATAATCCGTGTCTCATAGGAGCCGGTTTCAATATCGATAAAGCGGACGAACAGAGAAATTTTATTGTCTTCGTTCAGGCTGTTCCAAAGCAGCTGGGTAAAATCATCCAGATCATTGGGAATGGAGATCAGCTCAGGCTCGCCCTCAAAGCTGGGCAGCGGGTTGCCGTCGCCCTGATAGGTATGAATAAAATGTCCCTCGCCGGGCTTAGCGTTGTTATAAGTAAAGGTATGGCGCAGGCAGGAGGACGGATCTCCGTTATCGCTTTTTAAGATTGACATAGCGTAATGATACCGTCCGCCTTCGATATGCATGATACCAGAGATGCGGGGGGTATAATTAGGAGCATCCGGCTCAAATTCGCGGGTGCGCAGCGCCTGCTCGAAGGTGAATTGATTGTCCATGTATTCATAGATGGTATCGGTCTGATCGCCGTTGGTGACGATGGTTTTGTTGCCGAGCACGCGGACCGGCGCATAGATGACAAGGCTGGGATCGGTGAGCTTGGCCGGGTCAAAGGCCTGTGTACGGATGCCCTCGCCGTCCTCTACAAAGATGCGGTTGCGGCTGTTTTCGCTGCGGCCCATAATAAAATAGGCGGTCACGGCCTTGCTGCCATCCGCGCTGCGGCCGATAATGATGCCGCGGCCGGGATAGGAATTATTTTGAAGCTCTTGGTCAATAGATCGTAATTGCATGAGATCCTCCTTATAGTATGATAATGAAATAAAAAAACAGCATCGCAGTAGGATGAGTACTCGGTGCTGCCCAGACGGTCGGCCTAGCTTTGAAAGGCAGCATCTAAGGCACAGCCTTCAAAGGTTGCCGGCACTGCCGGCAAATACGGCCGTCTGCTTCCCGGTGGTATCCCACCTTATTTCCGTCAGTCACAGAGGCCCTAAGTTTGGTTTCATCATATCATTTTAAGGAAGCGCTGTCAATCAAAAGCGCAGGAAAATTCTGCGGTCCGATAACTAACAAATATAAAGTATTTTATTTTAGAATATACCTTGACAGATGAGGTATATAAGAATATAATAGCGGCATCAGAATGAAGAGGAGAACGGAGGAGCCTATGTCGATTACATCGGATCTAATCCGGGGGCATACCGATACAATTATATTATCTCACTTAATACAGGGAGATAGCTATGGATATCAGATCAATAAGGCCATCGGACAAAAAACCAATGAGCAGTATGAACTAAAAGAAGCTACGCTCTATACGGCGTTCCGGCGTCTGGAGCAGGCCGGCTATATCTATTCATACTGGGGCGATGAAGCGGTCGGCGCCAGGCGGCGCTACTATTCTATCACCAAGGAAGGCAGAGCCGCATATCAAAAGCTGAAAAGCGAATGGGAGGAAGCCAAACAAATTATTGATAAGCTATTAGTGGAGGCAGAAAAGTAGATGGAGAGAAAATTAAGAGAATACATGGATCACCTGTTTGCACAGGCAAAGCCCACCCGCAGCACCGTTGAGCTCAAAGAAGAAATGCTGCAGAATCTCATCGAGAAATATCATGATCTTCTTGCCGAGGGAAAAAGCGAGGAGGCGGCGTATAATATAGCCATAGCCAGTGTCGGCGATATTTCAGAACTATTAAAACAGATTAAAGAGGAGGAAAATCAAATGCCGCGTTATACGGAAGAACAGATCGAACAGAGCAGAAGGCGCTCCGCCCTTTGCGTATCCATTGCCGTGATGCTGTATATTTTATGTGTGATACCGGTGATTATCTGGGAAGAGTATGGCGTGATCGCCATGTTTGTCATGGTAGCCATCGCAACCGGCCTGCTTATCTACAACAACATGACCAAGCTGAGCTACAAAAAGAGCGACGATTCCGTGGTGGAGGAGTTCAAGGAGTGGCAGGATCAGAGCAGCGACCAGAAAAAGCTCTACAAAGCCATCAAGGGGGCGATCACAAGCCTTGTGGTCGTGGTCTATATCGTAGTCAGCTTTACCACGCATGCCTGGCATATTACCTGGGTCATATTTTTGATCGGAGCTGCGATTGAAAATGTGGTGAAGGCCATTTTTGAATTAAAGCAGTAAATAGGAGCATTTTGCCGCCGTGCGGCAAAGAAAGGGGAAGCTATGAAAAGTTCGACGATTGTAAGAATCGTATTATGGTCGCTTGTGGCGGTCATCCTCACCGGCATTCTGGCATGGGGGATTGGCTTTAAGAGCGGATTTGGCTGGCCGTGGCATTTTGGCGGCGATGGCAGCGGATATACGTCCGGTGAGGCTAGCTTTGATGCATCAGAGATTGATGAGGTGCAGGTGGAATGGGTGAGCGGCAAGCTGATCATTGAAGAAGGTACGCAGATCTCATTTAAGGAAGAGGCCAGTCACAGTCTGGATGAGGATGAACAGGTCAGCTACCGGGTGGACGGCCGTAAGCTGATTATCCGTGAATATAGAAGAACTGTTTGGTTCGGCAATACGCCGAGCAAGGATCTGTATCTGACGCTGCCGCAGGAGCTGCGGAAGCTGGATCTGGAAGTGGTTTCGGCTGATGTGACGATGACGGGTAAATTTACGCTGGATGAGCTGGACATGGAAGGGGTCTCCGGGCGCTGGCAGGTGAATGAGGTAAGCTGCCGCACAGTGGATATCGAGTCGGTCAGCGGAAATTTTGAGGTGACGATCGGAGAGATGCCGGATAAAATTGATATGGATACTGTGAGCGGTGATCTGGTTTTATACCTGCCGGAGAATGAGGGCTTTACGGCTGAGGTCGATGGCGTGAGCGGCGATCTGAGCAGTGAGTTTGCGACGGTGAGCGAGAAAAAACGTCAGATTTATGGCAATGGAAGGACGGAGATTGACGGCGATACCGTGAGCGGCGACATCGAGATCAGAAAACGCCGATAAGCCTTTACAAAAACTTGAAAAAAGGGTTGACACGGAGAGTGTCCTGTGTTAATATAGTAAACGTCCTTGCGAGAGCACCTCGCGAGGATGGTTAAGCGGATGTGGCGGAACTGGCAGACGCGCTAGATTCAGGTTCTAGTGATAGCAATATCATGGGGGTTCGAGTCCCTTCATCCGCAGTGAATAAGACGGTGATTCTCTACAGGAGTTGTCGTCTTATTTTATATTTTACAGGATATGAAGAGTAGAAAGGAGAACTACTATGAAGTATGTGTGTGACGTATGCGGATGGGAATATGATGAGGAAGCTGGATATCCGGAGGGCGGCATCGAGCCCGGAACCAAATGGGAGGATCTTCCGGAAGACTTTGCATGCCCGCTGTGCTCAGTAGGCAAGGATCAGTTTTCAGAGGCATAATAAAGAAATAAAAGCAGACGCAGAGAAACGCTATGATGCACAGATGATACGCACCCTCTTTACTAGATTGTCCAGTGAAGAGAGTACGTATCATGGATCATAGCGTTTTTTATTGTGCCGTACGGGGAGAATCGGAAAGCCTTTCAGATATCAATAGCGCGGCAGATTAAGTCTTGATAAGGATGTACCATTGTGGATTGCCAACATATAATAAATTGACTCTAAACTGCAAATAGAGTCGATTGATTGTATAGAAAGGAGATTCATTTATGGGAGTAGTAACAGCGAATAAAGAGCTTTCTGCCTCGGATATTGAATGCGGCGGAATATTTAAAATCACACTTTCGATGGCGGCCGGACCGGACATCGTGTCAAACCCGACGGATATTGTGCTGATATTGGACCGTTCCACAAGCATGGCCGGCAGTCCGCTTGCCAATTTGAAAAATGGAGCAAAGAAATTTATTGAGATTATCTATGAGGCGACGGACGGCGGTCCGGATGGACAAATCGGATATGGGAGCCGCATAGGAATTGTGAGCTTTGCCAGTGTGGCCACGCAGGATACGCAGCTGATAACCTCTGTGGCAGATTTGGATGAAGCGGTAGATGCCCTGTCTGCCGGCGGATCTACGAATCATGAGGATGCATTCATAAAGGCATTAGAGCTGTTTGATCCGCAGTCTGCAAATCAAAAGGTAATGGTCATGTTTACAGATGGGGAAACAACGGCAGGAGGAAATCCGGTGCCTGTTACCACGCAGGCAAAGGCAGAAGGGATTACGATTTATTGTATAGGACTTTCGGGGTCCGGCGGGATCGATGAGGCGGCGCTGGACGCATGGGCATCGCAGCCGGCCTCCGCATATGTAGCCATCACTCCTGATGATGAGGAGCTTGAAAAAATTTTTGAGGATCTGGCCCGGAATATCGTAAAACCCGGGGCGACGGGAATTGAAATAAAGGAAACGGTTAATTCGTGTTTTAAAATAATCTCCATCACGGCGCCGCAGGTCGGAACGGCCATGATTGTAAATGCCAATTCGCTGGAATGGAAAATCTCTGAGCTTGGCGTAGATCATTCGGAAGCAGCTGAGCTTGAATTTACAGTACAGCATGTTGGCGGATGCACGGGGAGCGTGGAGGTGAATGAGAGCATCACGTATAGTGATAATGAAAACAATCATGTTGTATTTCCATCACCAACGATAGAAGTGACCTGCGAAACGGTTGTTATCCCTGAGGAATGTCCGCAGCCTGTGGAAATCTGCATTGAAGGCTGTAAGGATTCGGTTGAGTTTAATGCGGGGGAGGTTGCCCTTGAGTCATTGGGAAGAATTCTGCAGCTCGATGTAACACTCCGAAGCGTTTGTCCTGGAAAAAGAGTTGCGCTTGCCATTATTTTAACGGAAGAAAATGCATGCGGCGAGGAGGTTTCCTGCGGCCTGAAAACTCTTACGGTTCCAGCGCATCATCAGGATAGCTGCCGTGATGTTACGGTGCGGTGCATTAAATTTGTTCTTCCGGAAGAAAGCGGCATGACATCCTGTCAGTGCTCGCTTTGTCCAAAGAGAAAGATCAAAGCGAAGATGATAGCCAACTATATAGACAGCGATTTTAGCTGCTGCTCGGCTATCAGCTGAGACTGGTTTTAGCTATAAAATTGATGAAGGTCTCTGGACAGAGCTCATAGTCAACTGAGGATTGCAGCTCGCCCAGCTGATCGCGCCAAGCATTTTCACGGATCCGAACTTTCCGAAACCCGAGCGCTTCATATACATGCTGCGCCCGGGTGTTTTTTAGATTGGTGTCTAAAATGATCCTTTGGTATCCCATATCCTGAAAAAGTGAATCGATGAGCATGCTCAGAAACAGTCTGCCATAGCCTCGGTTCTGCTTGCTGAAATCGCAGATTTTAATGCCAATTTCAGCAGTATAGCTGCCTATATTGCGATAATTCATTTCTCCTATGGGGCAGTGATCCAGCTCTAAGATGAGTCTTCGGTGGATGTCATCGGCATCATGGCTGATTTTTTCGGTAATTTGCGCCGGCATTTCTCCGGTCCCATTGGGAAATCCGGCATGGGCCATCACCTTGCCGTCGTTCCACCAGGCTGATAGCTGCTGAGCATCAGAGGCACAGGCATTTCGGATCGTCAGATTTTTATATTGTAAATACATAAGGCACTCTCCTTTTTATTTATAACTATAGCGGGGGACAGGCAAAAAAGCAATGCGGCAATCGGATATAGCAGATCTGTCCCTACATCTCTTGAAGAAGACGTCATAATAGGATATACTTAGCCCAATCAGCGACAAAGGAGAAATCATATGATACATACAGCAGCCGTCATTACCGAGCAAAAAAGCGATTTTAGTCTCTTTCTGGAGACGATTCCTCATTATCAGATAGACTATATTCATCCGCAGGATATTGCGGCGTATGATCTTTCAATTTATGATTTTTTAGTTTTACTAGGAGGAACGGAAGAAAAACCGATGGAGCTGGAGGCGCAGGCGCGTATCCAGATCGAGCAGCAGCTGGCGGCTGGTAAAAAAATTTTCAGCGAATATGTAAGCAGCATAGCGGATGTATATACAGCGCCGGTGGCATCCACGCGTTTTAAACGGCTGGTAGTCAGTCAGGAAATAGCAGGGCTTGCGCCGGGGAACCTGCTGGAGGATCAGTGCAACCAGTATGCGCAGCCCTATTTTAGCAAAAGGATGGAAGAACCGCTGCTATATTATAAGGAATTTGCCAGCGGACATGATCAGACAGAGATAGAGGAGCAGGACAAGGCAGAGCTCTCAGGCTGGGCGCTGTGGAAGGAGCGGCCCCAGCTGATGATCTGTGCGTTTCGGCTTTGTAATTTTGTGAAAGCACGCTTTGCGCCTTTGGCGCGCTGGCAGGCGCTGGTGCGCATGATTGCAGAATGGCTTACCGGGGAACATCTCCCGCAGCTGACAGTTAAACAGGCCTATTGGCTGGCGGAGAGCGCAGAAGAGGCTCATTTTGAGACTCAGCTCAGAGACTGCATTGAGTTAGGTAGGAGCTGGTATCATGAAGCGGGCATGCTCCTTGAGAATGGAAAACGCGGTGTATATGAAGGCATGATGACCGAAATTCATCCGGATGGCTCACAGGCACTGGCTAAAACCATCCGCACGGATTGTGCAGGCGAGGCATCACTGGCATTTTTTGCAGACTATCTGCTTACAGGCAGCCGGGCAAGCCTGAAAACCTCGGACGAGTTAGAAGCCTTTTGCTATACGCGGATGCAGATTCAGGGCGGACCTTATGACGGCATGCTGCGCTGGACCAATCTGGCGTGGAATGTATGCTATCAGGATGATAACGCGCGCGTTATCATTCCCAGTCTGCTAAAAATGATGTATACAGGGGACACACGCTATTTGGATGCCTGCTGCAGGGCATTAGAATTTCTTCAAAAAACAACGGGGCCGGATGGGCTTCGGGTGATGAGAACCGACAATTGTCTGCTGGACGAAGCGGAAATGGAGCGCCTTGCTAAGACACCGGCTGACTTTCCTTGTGCGCATTATAACGCCTATTTTGCAGCGGCGCTGCTGCTCTGCGGAAAGCTGGCTGGGCGGGAGGATTTTGTGCGTACGGGCATCACAGGAATGGAAAGCCTGATGGCGGCATATCCGCAGACGATTCGCGAGCATAGCGAGACGCAGGAGCTGTGCCGGCTGATTTTGCCGCTGGCCTGGCTCTATCAGACGACGGGGCAGGCGCGGCACCGGGAGTGGCTTTACCGGGTGACTCAGGACCTGCAGAAAATGAAGCGGGCAGGCGGTGCGTATGCGGAGTGGGATTCGGGCTATCAGGCGGCGTGCAGTCAAAAAGAGAATGGGGAATGCTCGCTGCTTAGCCAAAATGGGGATCCGGTTGTTGATCTGCTGTATTCGATGAACTGGCTGCCGCTTGCCTTTTGGCAGTCGTATCTGGTGACGGGGGATTCGTATTTTTATACGCTGTGGAAGGAGACGGCTGGTTTTATGATCCGTACGCAGATTCATAGTGAAAATCCCTTGATCAATGGGGGCTGGGCCCGCGGATTTGACGTGGAAAAATGGGAGGTTTACGGGATCCCTAACGACATAGGCTGGGGGCCGTGGGCGATCGAAAGCGGCTGGACGGTCTCGGAGATTTTGGCGGGGCTGGCATTTGGTCTGGCGGATGCAGGCGTGCCTCGTACAGAGCTTGCTCAGCGGTTTTATATAAAAAGGTAAAGCTTGACAAAAGATTTTTTGTATAGTATAGTCAAAGTGTTGGAAATTAAAAGTATTTTAAAAAGGAGGCTTTTCTATGCAGCATTCTATTACTTCACCGGATCAATTTTTCGGCTACCATTTAGGTACAGACCGGGAAATGGCCCGCTGGGATGAGATCGCCCGTTATTTTGAGCAGCTCGGCAAGGAGTCTGACCGCGTTCGTACGATCAACATGGGTCCGTCCACCGAGGGCAATCCTTTCTTGGAAGTGATCATCACTTCGCCGGAAAACTTTGAAAATCTAGAGGAAATCCGGCAGACAAGCCTGGCGCTCGCCGATCCGCGAGGCCTCGAGCAGGAGCAGATCGACAGTCTGGTGCAGAAGGGCAAGGCTGTCTGCGTACAGAGTATGAGCCTGCATGCAACTGAAATCGGCGGCACACAGATGGCACCTCTGCTGGCGTATGATTTGGCCTCTAAGGACGATGAAGACATCCTGCGCATCTTGGATCAGGTCGTATTTGTCATGATCCCCTGCTTCAATCCGGACGGGCAGATCATGGTGACAGACTTCTACAAGAGTACGCTCGGCACGCCCTATGAAGGCTGTCATTATCCGATTTTATATCATAAATACACTGGTCATGACAATAACCGCGATGCGTTCGCGCAGAATATTGTGGAGTCCCAGTACATGGGTCAGATCATTTTCCACGAGTGGATGCCGCAGGCCTATCAGGATCATCATCATATGGGCAGCAACGGCGCGCGCATCTTTATCGCACCCTACAAAAACCCGCTGCGTCCCGACACCGATCCGCTTGTATGGCGCGAGCTGAACTGGTACGGCGCTAACATGGCCTATCATATGGAGGCTGAGGGGCTCGACGGCGTAACCAGCGGCGCGCAGTTCCCGGCATGGGGGCACTATGGCTACCACTGGATCACCAACAGCCACAACATCCCCGGCATGCTCACCGAATCGGCCAGCGCACGCCTCGCTTCTCCGCTGTATATCGATCCCTCCTCTCTGGAAGGCGATCATGACAATTTCATGCCCGAATACGAAGCACAGACCAACTTCCCCAATCCGTGGAAGGGCGGCTGGTGGCGCCTCTCTGATATCATGGACCGTCAGTATGGCGCTGCATGGGGCCTTTTAGATACGATGGCCAAAAACCGCGAGGCCGTTCTTTCCAATATGGCGCGCAAAGCGCTCAACCAGACGGAGCGCGGCGCTCAGAGCGAAGAATTTGCGTACGTCATACCGGCGACCCAGTTTGACGCCAGCAGTCATCGCAGACTTCTGCAGATTTTGCTCGGTCAGGGCATCGAGGTGCAGGTAGCGCAGCAAGACTTTACTGTGGGCAATCGCCTGTACAAGGCGGGCGATGCGGTCGTATTTTTGGCGCAGCCTAAGTTTGGCTTAATTAAGAGCCTGCTGGGCGAGACGCATTATCCGGATAATATCTGGACAAGGGATCAGAGCGGTGCGATTACGGCGTTTGATTCGGCGACGGATACCGTGGCAGAGTTCATGGGAATTCAGGTGGATGTGGCCGGACAGGCGTTCAAGGGTGATTTTAAGGTGCTGAAGGCCGTGCCGGAAACGAAGAGCTGGGAAGCAGCGCTGGCGATCGGCGCAGTAAGTCCGGGAGCAGCGCATGATAATCCGGTTGAGGCAGGAAAGCCGCATGGCTATGTGCTGAGTGCGCGTGAGAATGAGGCGTATGCAGCGGCCAATGCGATGATGAAGGCTGGCTGTCAGGTATGGCGTATAACAGCCTGCCCGTTCCGCGACTTTTATGTAGAGGGCGATGAGGCCGCGATCCGCAGCTGCTGGGAGCAGCATCCGGTAGAGCTTCGCGCAGCAGGGCGTCCGGATGGGCTGATCGAGGTAAAGCCTGCCCGCGTAGCGATTTATCAGCATTATTATGGCGGCAATGCCGAAGAGGGCTGGATGCGCCTGCTGTTTGAGAAATTTGGATTTGATTTTACCACAGTGATGGATCAGGATATTTGGGATGGAAAGCTGGCTGATTTTGATGTGCTGGTGCTCCCGAGCGATAATGAAAACATTCTGGACGGTCCGGAGAAGCATCCGGAGGGCTGGATCTATTCGATGAGCCTCAGCCAGCCGCCGCAGTACCGCAGCGGACTGGGTGAAAAGGGCGCTGCCGCCATCCGTGAGTTTGTAGAAAAGGGCGGGCGCCTGCTGGCAATGGAAGGTTCGGCTGACTATGCGATCCGCGTGCTGAATCTGATGGTTCGCAATGTGGTGAAGGGACTGCCGGCTAGTCAGTTCAACACACACGGCTCTACACTGCACGTAACGGTGGATACGCAGCATCCGCTTGGCTTCGGTATGCAGAAGAATACGCTGGCTCTGCACTGGAACGGTCCTGTATTTGAAGTCAAGGATAAATTCCATGCAGATGAATATCAGCCGTTTGTACGCTTTGAAAAGGATCATATCCTAAAGAGCGGACTTCTTACGGGAGAAAAGCTGATTGGCGGTCGTTTTGCCTGCGTGCAGGCACCCTGCGGAGCAGGAAGCGCTGTCCTGTACGGCTTTGCTCCGTCTAAGCGCATGCAGACCTATGCAACCTTTAAGCTGCTGATGAACGCGCTGTATTTATAAGCTGAAACGATAGGAAATGTGGGGTATGGCAGCTGCCATGCCCCATGTTTAATGATAAAGAAGGAAGCGAAGCGCTTGGGAGTACCAGATTATAGGGGAGAAAAAGTCATGTATTGACTTCTGAACGCAAATATGATATCTTTCTATCAAATGGGATCTTAGCTCAGCTGGGAGAGCATCTGCCTTACAAGCAGAGGGTCATAGGTTCGAGCCCTATAGGTCCCATTTATTTTTATGCCCGTCGGTTCTGATCAATGAATCAGCATAGACGATGCCGCTGATTTCATCGGCTTGGCACAGCGTATGAAAGAAACGATGTCCGATCTTATCTGGCGTACAAAGCAGATAGGCCCAGCGCGCATGCGCGATCATATGATGCCGCACATGATTCTCTTTTTCTGATATATCGGTTAGATATCCGTCATCGGAAAGACCGCGGCAGGAAAAAAAGGCCAGATCGGCATTGTAACGGTCGATGATGCTGTGGGCATTATCACCGACGAGAGCTAAACAGGAATGGATCACCTCACCGCCGGTACCAATGGTTTTTATGCCGGACTCACTGAGTCGTTTTAATGCATGAATTCCGTTGGTAATCACGGTGAGATTTTTTTTCGAGCTTAAAAACGGGATCATCTGATAAGCGCTGGTAGAAGCGTCTAAAAAAATAACGCTTTCATCAGGTACAAGCTGAGCTGCCCTTCGGGCAATCTGAATCTTCTCATCAGAGCTTTCCAGCTCGCGAATGAGAAACGGAATCTTGATTTCTGAAATACCGGTTTCATCTAAAATAGCGCCGCCGTGGATACGGCGCAGCAAATGCTGCCTTTCCAGCTCATTCAGATCCCGGCGAATGGAGGGCTCGCTGGCGTATAAGCGTTTGGCCAGATCCGTTACTCTCGCCTGCTTTTCCCGAATTAAAATTTGTAAAATCGCTTTTTCACGTTCTGCATTCATAGAAGCCTCCCATGCGATCATTTATGTGATCGTTTTTTCATTTTTAGCGGCGATCATTGACTGATTGATTGTTTTTATGATTATATAGAAAATATCAATGCATGGCAAGCGGAAAGGGAGAAAAATGAAATTTCAAGCACACAGAGGGGTAAGCAGCGAATATCCGGAAAATACACTTCCGGCCTTTGAGGCGGCGGTGATGCAGGGCTATGCCTATATAGAAACCGATCCCCGCTTTACCAAAGACGGGCAATGTGTTTTGCTGCATGACAGCGCCTTAAGGCGTACCTGCTGCACCGAAAGCGGCGCGCAGCTGCCGGAGGGACTGACAATCGAGACTATTTCGTATGAAGAAGCGCTGCGCTATGATGCCGGCCTCCATAAGGCCTGCAAATTTAAAGGAACCAGAATTCCACTGCTCACAGCGCTTCTAAAGCTTGCAGAGCGAAGCGATGTGACGGTCAAGATCGACAATCGGTTTGAAAAATGCAGCGACGCGCAGCAGAAGGTATTATTTGAGCTTGTCAGGCGTACAAAAGCGAAAGTAGCCCTTACCTGTTCAGCAGTCGATTCCGTAAAACGAGTCAGAAAGGCACTGCCGGATTGTGAAATCCATTATGACGGTCCGGTAAGCGAATCCGTCATAGAAGAGCTGGCCGCCATATTGCGGGACAGCGCATGGTATGTCTGGCTTGCCCTCGACACGCCGCGGACCGCGTGGGTGAAGGTGTCGAAAGCTTCTCCGGCGCTCTGTGCAGCGGTCAAGCAGTACGCAAAGCTGGGGATCTGGATTCTTACCGAGGAGAAGGAGCTGCAGGCAGCGCGGGCGCTGGGAGCAGATCTGATTGAAACAGACGGAAGACTCAAACCGGAGCAGCACCTGCCAGGCTTTGTCGATTGCCATACGCATTCTGAATTTTCGCATGATGCAAAAGGAAGCATGCAAGGTATTTGCCGCGCTGCGGCGCAAAAAAGGCTGGTGGGTCTGGCTGTTACCGATCATTGTGATACGGAATTTGCGGGTCAGCAGGATGTGAAGTCGCCCATCGAAGCTGCTGCAAAAGCAATCCGTGAGGTGCGGGAGCCGGAGCCTCTTTTAAAACTGTGCGGCGTAGAGATGGGAGAGGCAATGTGGCAGCCAGGGGCAGCAAGGGAGGTGCTTTCGGCTGCGTCCTATGATGAGGTGCTGGGATCGGTGCATGCCGTGCGGATGGCGGGGTATACGCTGCCCTATTCGGCCATTGATTTTTCGCGGCTTTCGGAGAAGGAGATAGAAGCTTTTCTGGCAATCTATTTCGCGGATATGGAGGAGATGATTGAAACCTGTGATTTTGATGTACTAACACATTTAACCTGCCCGCTCCGGTATATTAACGGGAAGTACCAGCGGGGGATGGCGGTGAACAGATATGAGGCGGAGATTGAGCGGATTTTGCGGAGGATCATCCAAAAGGGCATTGCGCTGGAGGTCAACACCTCAGGGATTGGCAGCCTGTATGGGGATTATATGCCGCATGAAAGCATTATCAGGCGCTACCGGGAGCTGGGGGGCTATTTGATTACGCTTGGCTCGGATGCGCATACGCCGGAGCGTGTGGGTAACGGCTTTGAGGCTGCCGCTGCCCTGCTCAAGAGGCTGGGCTTTAAAAATCTGTATTATTATCAGCGCCGGATCGCGGTGCCATATCAAATATAAAGGAGAATAGATTGAAAAATAAGTTTGATAGCTTATTTTTTAATCGGCTATTTGTGCCGGAGCGTCACAAATAAGCTGGGATGGCATTCCCGTCGCATACGCTTCGGAATGGAGGAATAAAATGAAAGCAGCTGTATTTTACGGAAAGAATGATTTGCGGATAGAGGAGCGGAGCGTTCCTCAGATTAAGGAGAATGAGGTGCTGATTAAAGTGCGGGCCTGCGGAGTTTGCGGTACGGACGTCCATATCTTTTGCGGAGATGAGGGCGCCGCCAAAACGCCCGCCGGTACGGTGCTGGGGCATGAATTTGCCGGTGAGATCGCAGCGCTGGGGGCAGGAGTTTCTGGCTATGAGATTGGCGATTTGGTAGCGGTGGATCCTAATCAGCTTTGTGGAGGCTGTGAGTATTGTAAAAGCGGCGCCGGACATTTTTGTGAACATATGATCGGCATTGGCACGACGGTGGACGGCGGCTTTGCAGAGTACTGCGCAGCACCGGTTTCGCAGCTATGCCGCTATCCGAAGGAGGTTTCCTATGAGGCGGCAGCCATGACAGAGCCGTTATCCTGCTGTCTTCATGGCATCGATATGAGCAGTGTGCGGCCGGGCAGCACGGTGGTGGTGATTGGCTGCGGCATGATTGGGCTGTTGATGCTGCAGCTGGCTAAGATTTCGGGTGCAGCCAAGCTGATTGCTCTGGAGCCGATTGCTGAAAAAAGAGAACAAGCGCTGGAGCTGGGCGCTGATGCAGCGCTCGATCCGCTCAGCGGTGATGTGAAGACAGCCATTGAGGCCATCACGAAGCAGGTGGATACGGTGATTGAATGCGTGGGTAAGCCAGCGACGATTGAGCAGGCGATCGAAATCGCGGGTAAAGGCAGTACGGTGATGCTGTTCGGTCTTACGAAGCCGGAGGAGACGGTGATGATCAAGCCTTTTATGATCTTTAAAAAAGAAATTACGATTAAAGCTTCTTTCATCAATCCATATACATTTCCCCGTGCTAAAGAGCTGATTGCCGGCGGAAAGATGGATGTAAGCTCAATGATCTATGAGAAAGCACCGCTAGAAGAGCTTCCTAAAATTCTGGCGGATAAAAACAGACGGAATAAAGGTAAATATGTGATTGTATTTTAGGCAAAAGGGTGGTATACTATTTTCGACATATGACGAAAATGGGGGAGTGAGAGCATGGCAAGACCAAGCCGCTGCAGAAGAATCTGCCAGCAGCCATTGTATGCCCGGTTTGAACCGGCAGACAGGAGTCAGGCAGAAACGGTGCAGCTTACCGTTGACGAATACGAGGTAATCCGCCTGATCGACTTGGAAAAGCTGACGCATGAGCAGTGCGCCCGGCAGATGGAGATTTCCAGAACTACAGTGACGGAAATCTATGAGGCCGCCAGAGAAAAGGTGGCGGACAGCCTCGTGAACGGCAAGGCGCTCTTCATTGCAGGCGGTCATTACCGGCTTTGCATTGGCTCTGAATTTTGTCATGGTCAAAAAAAGTGCAGAAAAAGAAAAGGTATGGCGCTACAGCAGGCCATGCCGCAGAAGGGAGAACAAAAAATGAAGATAGCAGTCACGTATGAAAATGGCACGGTATTTCAGCATTTCGGGCATACAGAGCAATTTAAAATTTATGAGGTAGAAAATGGAACCGTTACGCAGGAGCAGGTAGTGGATACCAATGGCAGCGGACATGGCGCGCTGGCTGGTTTTCTGAAGGAAAACGGCGTGGATACGCTCATCTGCGGCGGCATTGGCGGCGGTGCGCAGGCAGCGCTTTCTGAGGTAGGGATCACGCTTTACGGCGGAGTAAGCGGCAGTGCCGATGACGCAGTAAAGGCACTGCTGGAAGGAAATCTTGGGTACGATCCCGAGGTGCACTGCGATCACCATGAGCACGAAGGCCATGAGGGGCATAGCTGCGGACATCATGGTCATCATGGCTGCGGCGGTCACTGCGGCCACTGAGCTAAGCGGCCCTGTTGTACGTCGGCCTCATCCATTGCACGCTGCATAGCGCCTAGTACCAGCTTTTTATTGGCGCTCCACTGCGGCGCGATGAGCAGTGATTTGGGGCCGTCGCCTGTCAGCCGGTGAATGACGAGAGAGGGCGGCAGGACTTCTAAACAGCGAAATAAAATGGCAAAATAATCTTCCATAGAAAGGGCTTTAAAAAGCCCTTTTTTGTAGTCTGCAGCAAGGTCCGTCCCCTGCAGAACATGCAGAAGCTGCAGCTTGACACCACTTGCAGGCGGGATCGGCAGAGCAGGCTGCGGCAGATTTTGGCGCGCAAGCGCGGCGCTTACATAGGCAGCGCTTTGCACCATATCGTCCGGCGATTCACCGGGAAGCCCCAAAATGAGATGCACAATGACGGAGAGCCCGCGCGCCTGCAGCGCATGTACGGCCTGATCAAACACGGGCAGGTCGTAGCCGCGGCGTATATAGGCCGCCGTGTGCGCATGAATGGTCTGCAGGCCGAGCTCTACCCAAACGGGCTTGATATGCGAAAGGCGCTCCAGCAGATCGAGTACCGGCTCTGGCAGGCAATCGGGGCGCGTACCGATGGAGAGCGCGGCGATGTCGGGATGCTGGATGGCCTGCGTAAAAAGCGCCTCCAGATAGGGCAGCGGCGCATAGGTGTTGGTGTAGGCCTGAAAATAGGCGATGTACGGGCCGCCGCGCGCCTTGCGCGAAACCAGGGCCGCCGCTGCTTTGATCTGCTCGTCCACAGACAGCTGGGGATTGGAAGCGAAATCGCCGGAGCCGCCGGCGCTGCAGAAAATGCAGCCGGAGGTGCCGAGCGTGCCGTCGCGGTTCGGACAGCTCATGCCGCCGTTTAAAGAGAGTTTATACAGCTTTTGGCCAAAGGCCTGCCGAATATAGCGGTTAAAAGAATAGTAGTGGTTCATGGTATTATGATTTGAAAAACTCCTTGACAAGAAAAGAGGGGACAAATAAAATAGGGACAGAACAAAAAGAACCTTAATGTATAGGCATGAGGGGGAAAGGAAGAGGAAATACATGACATTACAGGAATTTACAGGCTATGCGACTGCCAGAGGGATGCTGGTAGCGAATCAGATGGCGTTTGGAGAAGTGAAGGGGTATCCGTTTACCATTACGGCCAAAGGCAACCCGGTGCAGAGCATGACGGTTAGCTTTAAGCTGGCGTACAGACTGCCGAAAAAGGTGTATAAGAGCGCAAAAAGAGCGCTGCAGGGAAGTGCAAAGCTGTTTTATTTTAATAATGATCCGCTGCTGGTGGGACTGACCTGTGCAGGGCGCGACGAGGGCCTGTGGAATCGCATTTTTGCGGCAATGGACATTGTTGCGCAGGAGTTTTTGGAAGCTGGCGTGGCCATTCCCCAGCAGTGTCCGCTGTGTAAAAATGCAGGCTGTGACAGCTTGGCGTATATTGGCGATGGTTATGTACCGGTACATAAAAGCTGCTGCGAGAGCCAGTCATACGGTGCACTGGCGGAGGCAGAGGCCAATCAGAATGCCGGTCATTACTGGAGCGGTATCATCGGTGCGATCTTAGGCGGCACGATTGCGACGATCCCGACGATCCTGCTGATGTATTTTGCGGAGCTGATCTCGGCGTGGCTGTACGCGCTGATTCCGCTGGGCGCATATTTTGGATACCGCCTGCTGAAGGGCAAGATGGGGCGCGCGGTACTGCCGGTCGTGATTTTGGTAGCGATCGCCGAGCTTTTCTTTGTGCAGCAGGTGATGTGGTATCTGGCGCTGCATGATGCGTATGGCGTATGGCCCTATATCAGCGATAGCCTTCGCTATTTCAGCACCTATGTGACCACAGAGGATATGATCATGGATCTGATCCAGCCCGCTATTTTCACAGCGCTGGGCATCTTTATCAGCTATGGGCAGATTCGGCGCAACAATCATACCGAGGTAAGGAATGCCGGCCTGATTTTAAACAGCCTGTTTGTGAAAAACGGTGCTCCCGTGCAGCCAAGCCCGGTGCAGAGTACTCCCGTGCAGGCACCGGAGGCGGAGAATCAGCCGCCGATGGAGGACTGATACGCTGTCGGCGAGACGCCATAGGCGCGCTTGAACATGCGTGAAAAATGATGAATACTGGCATAGCCAAGAAGCTCCGAGATCTGCGTGACATTGTAATTGCTTTCACGCAGGAGCTTCTTGGCTTCTTTCATTTTGAGCCCAATCCAATAGTCGATTGGGCTTGTTCCTGTTTCTTCTTTAAAAATGCGGCATAGGTAGGCTCTGCTCAGCGAGAAATGCTGGCACAGCAGTTCGAGCGAAGGGGAGGCGGCAAGTTCTGACTCGATATAGCTTTCGATGGACGATACGAGCGTGCCTGCCGCCATGCGGCGCGCGGCCTTGGTGGGCTGCATCGCGCTGACAGAGGTTTCGTCGCTGCGGATGAGCGAAAATAGAAATTCAACCAGATAGCAC
This sequence comes from Lachnospiraceae bacterium, assembly GCA_022794035.1. Taxonomy (NCBI): domain Bacteria; kingdom Bacillati; phylum Bacillota; class Clostridia; order Lachnospirales; family Lachnospiraceae; species Lachnospiraceae bacterium. Next base: position 186,511 of record JAAWDX010000005.1, read on the forward strand.
TGCATGAGCTGGACGGAGCCGGGGCGTGCGCGGGAGAAGTCTACGGGCGATTTGTTTTCGTATTCGCCGGGCAGGCTGCCGAGCGCGTTTTTGGCTTCTTCTAAAAAGAGGGAGAGGATCTTGCGTGAGGGCTTTTCGAGGGAGAAGATTTTTTTGTTGAAATAGGCCATGCGCGGGCTGGGAGAGGAAAAGGACACGACTACGAGATTGCTGGCGTCCTGATGATTGGCGATGTGGGAATGCATCTCCATGGGCTTGTGAAAGATGACCTGCCCCTTGGAGAGCGTACAGCCGATGCCATCGGCAATGGCGTGGATCCGTCCCTCATCGACATAGACCATCTCCCAGAAGTCATGCTTTTCGGGAGGGTGATAAAAATTTTTGTCAAACTCGAAATAATAGAGCGAATGGAAGCCGGCGATGTCGATCTCCGGCTCGATGCGGACTAGTTCAAAAGCCATGGCGCCTCCTGCTTGGATACGATGTGTTAAAAAATAAAGAACATAAGATAAAGACTTTTTATGCAGTATAGCATAGAATGAGGGCAGAAACAAGACGATGTGTTAAGGAGGGAAACGGATTGAACGTACTAGCGATTGGATGCCATCCGGATGATATTGAGGTATCATGCGCGGGGACAATGGCAAAATACCGGCAGCAGGGGCATCATGTGATTGTGTGCCATGTGGCCAACGGCAATCTGGGGCATGCCATCATTCAGCCGGATGAGCTGCGGGATATGCGCCGCGAGGAGGCCCGCCGGGCTGGGGCGCTGGCTGGCATCGAGGTGATCACCTGCGATGTGGGCGATCTGATGGTGTACCCCAATGAGGAGCAGCGCAACAAGGTGGTCGAGGTGATTCGCTATGCGAAGCCGGATGTGATCATCACGCACAGCCCCGAGGATTATATGCCGGACCACACGGCGGTGAGCAAGCTGGTGTTTGACGCCTCCTTTGCCGCGAGTGTGCCGCATTATCTGAATGCAGAGGCGGCGCCGCTGACCCCCATTTATTATATGGATACGCTGGCTGGCGTGGGCTTTTTGCCGACGGAATATGTGGATATTTCGGACACGATCGACCTCAAGCTGGAAATGCTCGAATGCCATGAGAGCCAGATGAAGTGGATGCGCGACCACGACCATATTGATTTTGCCGAATTTGTGAAGACCTGCGCGCGCTTCAGGGGTCTGCAGTGCGGCGCACAGTATGCCGAGGCCTTTACGCAGTGCTATGCATGGCCCAAGGTCACGACCAAAAGAATGCTGCCATAAGGAGGAGAAAAGGATGAAATACCGCAGAATTAGAATTGCACAGCTGGGAGACGGCAAGGTGACCGATTTCGCCGTTTCAGAGCTGAAAAAATATTTAAAGCAGATGGACAGCGCCCTTGTGATCGACGTCCTGCAGCTGTCTGCGCTGGACGAAAGCTTTGAGCAGGTGATTTGGGTCGGCCGCGACGAGAAGCTTGCAGCCAAGCTGCCAGCTGTTCCCGAGCCTGCACTGGACGACGCGATTGCCATCGCCGTAAAGGGCTGCGCAGGATACATCACGGGTACCAATGACCGCAGCGTCCTGATCGCAGTGTACCGCTTCCTAAAGGAGCTTGGCTGCCTGTGGCTGCGTCCCGGCAAGGAGGGGGAACGAATTCCGTCCCGCCCGGTGGAAAATCTGGAAGTGACTGTCAGCGAGGCGGCCAGCTACCGCCACCGCGGCGTATGCATCGAAGGGGCGGATACCTACGAAAACATTGCCGATATGATCGATTATTTGCCTAAAGTCAGCATGAATGAATATTTTGTCCAGTTTTTGGTACCCGGCGAGTTCTTTGAGCGCTGGTATGGGCATGACAGCAATCCATATTTAGAAAAAGAACCGCTGACAAAGCAGGATATCGCTGCTATGACGGTGAGTCTGGAGAGTGAAATTGCCCGCCGCGGGATTGGCTATCATAAGACCGGCCACGGATGGACCTGTGAGCCCTTTGGCCTTGATGGCAGCAACTGGGGCAGCATGGCCAGTGCGGAAGCGCTTTCTGAGGATACACGGGAGTGCCTGGCGCAGATTGGCGGCAAGCGCGATCTGTGGAAGGGTGTGCCGCTCAATACCAATCTCTGCTATTCGAGTCAAAAGGTGCGCGACCGGATGACGGACGCCATCACAGAATATTGTAAGAAAAATCCGCATGTGAATGCGCTGCATTTCTGGCTGGCCGACGGACGCAACAATCACTGTGAATGCGAGCAGTGCCAAAAGAAGCGTCCCTCCGACTGGTACGTGCGCATGCTGAATGAGCTGGACGAAAAGCTGACAGCAGCAGGGCTGGCTACCAAGGTTGTCTTTTTGGTATACGTGGATCTTTTGTGGGAGCCTGAGGAAGAGCGGCTGCACAATCCCGACCGCTTTATTCTAATGTTTGCCCCCATCTCACGCCGTTACGGTCAGAACTACAGCGACTTTATTGAGTATACTGGCGAGTTGCCGCCTTATCAGCGCAATCAGCTGATCGTGCCCAAATCGCTGGATCAGAATCTGGAGCATCTGCGCCGCTGGCAGGCCATCTTTGACGGCGACAGCTTTGACTATGACTACCATCTTATGTGGGCGCATATCAGCGATCCCGGCTACGAAAAGTGCGCGCAGAACCTCTATCAGGACATGAAGGATCTGCACAAAATCGGCATCAACGGAATGGTCAGCTGCCAGATTCAGCGTGCATTCTTCCCCACGGCCCTGCCCTTCAACATGATGGCCGCCGCCTTGTGGGATGAAACTTGCAGCTACGACGTACTTTCTACGTCATATTATGAAAATGTATTCGGCGCGGACGGCGGACAGGTGCAAGCATATCTGAAAGCGATTTCTGATCTCATGCTCATCTACAACGGCCCCGCCTTTGGCGATCTCGAAAACGAATACGGCCCCTTCTGCAAGGATTATGCCGCGGTGCGCAAAGTGATTGCAGATTTTCAGCCGGTGATTGCAGACAACCTTGCCCGTCAGACCGGCGCATGCCGGAAGGAGTGGGAGGTGCTTCAATTCCATGCAGCCTATGCGAGCCTGTTAATTACCTGCTTTGAGCATAGGGAGCGCCATGAGGACGAAGCCTGTGAACAGACGGCGTGTGAGCTTTTGGATCTGGTAAACCGAAATGAGATGAAGATTCAAAAGATCATGGACGGCGATAATTTGAGGACCATTTTTAGAAGAAGATTTAAAATGGAGCTGTAAGGAGGAAAACAGAATGGATTTTATGACAACCGTTAAGGGCTCTTTATTGGAAGATTTTTACCCCGCTGGCTGGGATATGGCGAAGATCGACGCCTGCTGCGAAAAAGGCGTACAGCGCGAGGACTTTTGGCATGAGGGCTTTGAGCCTATTGCCTGCGCCGACATCAGTGAGTTCGACATGAAGATGGGGCATGAGATTGCATTGCAGATTAAAAAGGCTAAGGATCGCGGAGAAAAGCTGGCAATGATCGTCCCGGTTGGCCCCATGGGCATGTATAAATGGGCAGTTTATTTCCTGCAGGAATGGCAGGTGGCCTGTGATCATGTGTATACGTTTAATATGGATGAGTGGGCCGACGGCGAGGGCAATACACTGCCCAGCACGGATCCGGCTTCGTTTGAATACTGCATGAAGGAAGCGTTTTTTAATAAATTAGGGGATTTGACGGTGCCGGAATATCAGCGGAATTTTGCAACGAAAGAGAATCTGCCAACGTATGCGGGCAAGATTGCGGCGCTGAAGGCAGAAGGAGCGAAACTGGTACTGCTGTTTGGCATTGGCCGTATGTGCCATATTGCTTTCTGGGAGCCTCATTTCGCGGCGGAGTTTGCCAGCGAAGCTGAGTGGAAGCAGCAGACACATCGCCTGGGTGCGAAGCTTCATCCACTGACCATTGAGCAAAATGCAATTACGAGCTTTAAGAGTCGTACGACGCTGGTACCGTGCCGTGCGAATACGGTTGGCCCCGGACTGCTGCTGCAGGCGGATTATATCATCGGCGGTGCGGACGGTGCGCTGAGCCGCGGCATGGGCTGGCAGGGTATGAGCTTTTTGACAACACTGCATTACGGGCCGAATATGTGGATCACCTCGAGCTATATGCCAACACTGCCTGGTAAGCTGTTCTATCTGCAGGAGCTGGCGGGACCGCTGGTAGCGGATGTGAATTGATTCATGAAACAGGATATTGTATTAGCTGGCAATATCTTGGTAGATATTGTGAAAACGGTGGATTCCTATCCACAGCTGGGGATGCTGGCGAATATCAGCTCCGTAAAGCAGGCGGTCGGGGGCTGTGTGCCAAACACAGCCATCGACCTTGCTAAGATGGATTCTTTGCTGAGATTAGGTGCGATCGGCCGGGTGGGGCAGGATGCCTATGGTGATTATGCGCTCTCGCAGCTGCGCGAGCATGGCATTGATACCAGCCGGATTTCCCGCTCTGCGGCCTCGCCGACGAGCTTTAGTGATGTGATGAGCCTCCCCAGCGGGGAGCGAACATTTTTTCATGCGCGGGGCGCCAATGCGGAATTTGCGCCGGAGCAGGTAGAGCTGGAGAATTTGCAGTGTGATATGCTGCATGCAGGGTATCTGATGCTGCTGGATGGGTTTGATGCGGAGGATGCGACGTACGGAACGCAGATGGCACATTTTCTGCATGACGTGCAGGCACAGGGGATTCGTACCTCGGTGGACGCGGTGAGCTCAGCCTCAGCGGATTATCAGCGTACAGTGCTGCCAGCGCTGCGCTACTGCGATTATGTGATTGTAAATGAAATTGAAAGCTGCGGCATCTGGCATATTTCGCCGCGGCGTACAGATGGAACACTAGATATTGCTGCTGTACGCGGTGCAATGGAAAAAATGGCGGAAAGCGGCGTAGGCCGCAAAGTAGTTGTGCATAGCAAGGAAGCGGGACTTTGTCTGGATGTGCCGACAGGTGCATTTACTCTCGTGCCATCGCTGGATTTGCCAGCGGATCAGATTGCCGGCAGTGTGGGCGCTGGGGATGCATTTTGCGCGGGATGCTTGTATGGTCTTTGGAAGGGCTACGGCGATGAGGAGCTTTTGGTCTATGCATCAGCGGCTGCAGCGTGTAATTTGTCCGCTGAAAATGCAGTAGATGGTTTGCGCAGCGTACAAGAAATTTGGCAGATGGCAAGTGCTTACCCAAGGAGGGAAATATGTTAGTAAACCTGAACGAGGTGCTGAAAAAGGCGCAGCAGGGACAGTATGCTGTGGGGCTTTTTAATACGATCGACACTGATATGCTGGAGGCGGCGATCAGTGCGGCTGAGGAGCTGCGTTCGCCGATCATTATCGGTACGGCTGAGGTGCTGCTGCCCTATGGCGAGCTGGAGCTGATTGCGCCTTCAGTGCTGGCCGCAGCCCGGCGCGCGAGCGTGCCGGTGGTGGTGCATTACGATCATGGACTCACCTTTGAACGGTGTATGGAGGCCTTGAAACTTGGTTTTACCAGCGTCATGTTTGACGGCTCTGCCGGTGACGTACAGCAGAATATACGCGATACGCGCGAGATGGTGCGCATTGCGCATGCGATGGGTGCAACGGTGGAGGGCGAGATTGGTCATGTAGGTGAGGCGGCCGCAGGGGATCATGCGGTGAGCGATCAATATACGACGGCGGCCGAGGCGCAGAGCTTTTGTGAAGAGACGGGGGTGGATGCGCTGGCGGTTGCGATCGGTACTGCGCACGGCGCGTATAAGCTGAAGCCCTGCTTGGATTTGCAGCGGCTGCGCGAGATTCGAGCAGCGGTAGATGTGCCGTTGGTGCTGCATGGAGGCTCAGGGCTTTCCGATGCGGATTTTAGAAATACGGTACGAGATGGTATTGCAAAGATCAATATTTTCACAGATTTGTGTGAAGCTGGCGCTTCCGCGGCGGGGGCTTCGTACTTGGAATTACGTGCGGCGCGCGTGGCGGCGATCCGAGAAGCGGTGAAGGCTAAAATGAGATTATTTGGTTCGGAAGGAAAAGCAGGCGACTTTTGACGCCTGTTTTTTTTATTTTTGTAGGGAATTTGATGAAAATCGTACGATACTTCTATATATAGGAGGTGGTACGATGGTTGAAATGGAAATGATGATGGAGCAGCTGAAGCAGTTCTTTTTGGATGTGTATCTGAGAATTGAGGAGCTTAACCGGGCGCTTGTGCATTCGCCGGGGACGGTGGTCTGGAAGGGGCAGCAGAGGAGGTATTCGTACTGGCAATATTATGTGAAGGGAAAGAAGTTTCAGAAATATGTACGTGCTGATGCGCTGGAGGAGGTGCGGCGGCAGATTGAGGTGATGAAGCAGCAGAAAAAGCGCAGAGGAGCTTTGCGGCGGTCTTTGTCGATGGCACGGGGGGCGCTGAGGGCGTTTGGAGTGCAGTGGCAGGAGGTTGTGGCTGGATATCAAGAGGCGAAGCAGGAAAAGGAGCGGCGGCGTGAACAGTATCGCAAGGCGAAGAAGGCAGCGAGTAAAAAGAAATATGCGGAGCAGTATAAACATTTAACGGATCGCGGAGATTTGGTGGCTTCTAAATCGGAGGAAATTATCGCGAATTTGCTGTTTTCGCGGGGGATTCGTTATGAGTATGAGCGGCCAATGAAAATTGGAAAATGGCATCTGAAGCCAGATTTTACGGTGTGGAGAAAGGATGGAAGCGTGGTGATCTGGGAGCATGCGGGATTGATGGATGTGGAAAGCTATGCAAGGAGCTTTCGTGAAAAACTAAAAATATATGAGATCGCTGGCTATGTGCCGCAGAGGAATTTGATTGTGACAGTGGAGGAAAAAGGGGCTTTTAGCGCTGAAGAGGCGCGACGGATGATAGAAGTGTATATGCTGGGCTAGAAGGGACGGTTCTGACGAGAGTGTTTATAGAATAAGGAGGGAGGTCCGTCACTTTAGCACAAGGTTTGGGTGTATTTCCTCTGGAGGTCCGTCCCTATGTGTTTTTAGGTGCGGTAGAGGGGCTGATTTTATCGGCAGCGTATAAGATTTGAGGGTATTGTCCGCGAACTAAGCAAAAGAAATGAAGGACGCGGAGAAAGTATTAAATATGCAGTAGTGCTTGGTAGAAAATGAAGGGTTTCCGCTACCAATGTAGTAGCGGTTCTTGAGGAAATACTCACAGCCACGGAGAAATAATGAGAATATATAGTGGGTGGAATGGATATTAGCAAGATTTTATAGTAGGATAGATAAAATGTACGTCGGCCAAGCGAGAGGAAATGCAGAGGAGGGGGATATAGTGAACATTTTAGTTATGAACTGTAGTCCGGTGAAAGATGGTGCCACAGCGGAAATCGTGCGTGTTGTATCTAATTACCTAAAAGAAAAGCATGAAGTCAGAGATATTTGTATCGATGATTTTGAGGTTAATTATTGTAAGGGATGTAGAAGCTGTCATCGCACTGCTCAATGTATCCAACATGATGAGGTAGATAAAATTATACAAAATTATGAGTGGGCCGATCAGATTATATCGGTATCACCGTCTTATTGGGCGGATATTCCGGGGCAGTTTAAAGTGTTTATCGATCGTTGTACGCCGTGGTGTAATACACATGAGCCGCACGCAGTGATTGGCAAAGGCAAGAAGGGGTATGTGATTGCATTAAGAACAGGGTCAGGCATGCGAGAATGTACGCGCATTATTGAAAGCATTGAGCACTTCTACGGCCATATGGAAATTGAATGCTGCAGTAGCTTAGGTTTGTGCTCGATAGAGTATAAAGAGGCAGTGCAGCAAAGAAAAAATGAAATCATTGAATTTTGTAGTCAGATTTAAAAATAAGCTGAGCTGGATGACTATTGTACGTGGTGATAGCAGAATCTTTAAGTAGAATGGCTATATATAAGCTCATGTGATATCAGTCGTTGAAGGGGAAAACAATGAAACCGCTGGAGATATCCCCTAAAACTTTGACGGGTAGGCTCTTGACAAAAACTTGTAAAGCCATTATACTAACTACCAACTGAATCAAGCAAAAAGGCTATGACAAGAAGGAGTAGCTGTGGTGAAGGCAAACAGAGAGCGGCCGGCTGGTGAGAGGCGCATGAATAGCCATGGTGAATACATCTTCGAGCTGCGCACCGAACAGAATCCGGTCAGCGTCCGATTGGACGACATGGAGATCAGTAGGCTGCGACGGAGAGGCAAACCGTAGAAAGCTGCTAAGGTATCGTCATTTTGGGCCGCAAGGCCGGATGCTGTACCTGATGAGGCAGAAGGCGCGAGCTTTCTGTGAAGTAAGGTGGTAACGCGAGCAAAAGCTCGTCCTTTCATGAGGGCGGGCTTTTTATGTTGTAAGAAAAGGAGTAAAATAGGATGAAAATTTCAGAAGAGTTAAAGGCCAGAGGCCTGATTGCACAGATGACCGATGAGCAGGAGATCTGCGATCTGATCGATGAGGGAAAGGCAGTGTTTTATATTGGCTTTGATCCTACGGCGGACAGCCTGCATGTGGGACATTTCATGGCGCTGTGCCTGATGAAGCGCCTGCAGATGGCGGGCAATAAGCCGATTGCGCTGCTTGGCGGCGGCACTGGCATGATCGGCGATCCATCGGGACGGACCGACATGCGGAAAATGCTGACCGAGGAGGATATCCAGCACAATATCGACTGCTTCAAGCAGCAGATGAGCAAGTTTATTGATTTTTCCGAGGGCAAGGCCATGATGGTCAACAATGCCGACTGGCTGCTGGATCTGAATTATGTCAAGCTGCTGCGCGAGGTAGGTGCGCATTTTTCGGTTAACCGGATGCTTACGGCGGAGTGCTACAAGCAGCGTATGGAAAAGGGTCTGAGCTTTCTGGAGTTCAATTATATGATCATGCAGAGTTATGACTTCTACATGCTGTATCAGAAATATGGTTGCAATATGCAGTTTGGCGGCGACGATCAGTGGTCCAACATGCTCGGAGGGACGGAGCTCATCCGGAGAAAGCTGGGCAAGGACGCCTACGCCATGACGATCAATCTGCTGCTGACCAGCGAAGGAAAGAAAATGGGCAAAACCGCTGGCGGCGCCGTGTGGCTCGATCCCAATAAAACAAGCCCGTTCGAGTTTTACCAGTACTGGCGCAATGTCAATGACGCCGATGTGCTCAAATGCATCCGCATGCTGACCTTCCTGCCGCTCGAAGAAATCGAAAAGATGGACAGCTGGGAGGGTAGCCAGCTAAATGAAGCCAAAAATATCCTTGCCTACGAGCTAACCAAGCTGGTGCATGGTGAGGAAGAAGCCGAAAAGGCGCGGCAGGCATCGCAGGCGCTCTTCGGCGGCGGCGCCAATCTGGAGAATATGCCGACCACCGAAATTGCAGAAAGCGATCTGAAAGACGGTGCAATCGACATCATCACCCTGCTGCAAAAGGCAGGTCTAGCCGGCTCCCGTTCCGAAGGCCGGCGCAATATCGAGCAGGGCGGCGTCGAGGCCGGCGGTGAAAAGGTGACGGACATCGCCAAAATCTTCACAGCCGATGCACTCCGCGGCGAAGGCATCATCATCAAGCGCGGCAAGAAGAAATTTGCCCGCGTAATTCTAAAATAAGGAGATCCCATGCAGTACAGAAGACTTGGCAAAACGAACCTCATGGTCAGCGAAATCGGCTTCGGCGCCGAGTGGCTGGAGCGCCACCCATACGAAGACTGCAAGGCGCTCATCGACCACGCCGAGACCCTCGGCATCAACATCCTAGACTGCTGGATGGCAGAGCCGAACGTCCGCACCAACATCGGCAAAGCCATCGCCGGCCGGCGCGAAAAGTGGTTCATTCAGGGGCATATCGGCTCCACCTGGCAGAACGGTCAGTACGTGCGCACCCGCGAGGCGGGAAAATGTCGGCAGGCCTTTGAGGATCTGCTCACGCGATTGCAAACCGATTATATTGACCTGGGTATGATCCATTTTGTTGATCAGGAAAGCGACTGGCAGGCGGCAACCAGCGGTCCCTATTTTGAATATGTCACTGAGCTTAAGGAAAGCGGAAAGATCCGTCACATCGGTCTCAGTACGCATAACCCTGATATTGCTAAAAAAGCTGCTGAAAGCGGCTTTATCGAGATGATCTTATTTAGCATCAATCCGGCATTTGATATGCTGCCGCCAACCGAGCAGATCGATCAGTATTTTGCAGAGGAATATCAAGAAGAGCTGGGCGGAATTGATCCGTCACGGGCAGAGCTTTATAAGCTGTGCGAGCAAAACGATGTAGGGATCACGGTGATGAAGCCGTATGCAGGAGGCCGTTTGTTTGATGCACAGCGTTCTCCCTTCGGCATAGCGCTGACACCGGTGCAGTGCATTCATTATTGTCTCACACGCCCCGCCGTGGCGGCCGTTATGGCCGGCTATGATACGCCGGAACATATCGATGAGGCAGTAGCGTATGAGACAGCCTCCGAGGAGGAGAAGAATTATGCCTCTGCTTTGGCGGCCGCGCCGCGCCATACCTTTGGGCAGGGCGAGTGCACCTACTGCGGACATTGTAAGCCATGTCCGGTGGATATTGATATTGCCATGGTGAATAAATATTATGATCTGGCTACGATGCAGGTGGAAGTGCCGGCGGCGGTGAAGGCGCATTATCAGGCGCTGGCGCATGGAGCGCAGGAGTGCATCGCCTGCCACAGCTGCGAGAACCGCTGTCCGTTTGGCGTGAAGATTGCGGAGCGTATGAAAATGGCTGCGCAGCTGTTTGCGGATTAAGCCTTGCATCCACGTGGAAAATCTGATATACTCAGTTAAAAAAAGGAGGGCGCAGAATGAAGCGGATAGAGCAGAACATTTCGTATATGGCTGCTTGTTGCAGTAGCAGTGCATCTAAAACATGCAAAACTGATCATTTACGGGATTACTGCGCTCTTTTTTAGGTAAATAACTTAAAATCGCGGTGATTCCTTGGCAGTTTGATCTAACCGATCAGGCTGCTTTTTTGTATCCAAATTTACAAAAAGGAAGGAATTACGAAATGAATGATCAGCTAAAAAGAAGGCTAAAAAGAAATATCAAGCTGGACTATGTGAGTACATTTGTTGTCAATCTCAATATGCAGGGTGCAATTTGGGTGCTGTATTTGATCTATTGCGGGATGAGTCTGGCACAGGTGGGCGTTTTGGAGGGGATTTACCACGCCACCAGCATTTTATGTGAAATTCCGTCGGGGGCGGCCGCCGATCTGCTGGGCAGGAAACACAGTATGATCATAAGCAGGATCTGCATCCTGATTTCCTGCCTGATCATGCTGTTTTTTAAAAGCTTTTGGCTATTTGCGCTCAGCTTTGTGATCCAGGCAATCGGCAATAATTTTAATTCTGGTTCGGAGGAAGCGCTGGTATACGACAGCATGAAATATGTTGGCGAGGAAGAGAAATACCGACATGTTTACGGCAGACTCAACTTTATTATCGAAATCGCCGGAGCCCTTTCAACGGTCATGGGCGGCGTGCTTACGGAGTATTCCTATGTATGGAGCTATGCAGCCTGCACCGGGATTGCCGCCGCCGCGCTGCTCCCCGTGCTGTTTATGGAGGAGGTGCCCCGCGTACAAGAGGCAGCCCATACGGCGTCAGAATCGGTTTGTCAGCTGGTGCGTCAGCATTTTGTTACCAGCTGGCATATTTTAAAATCGGATATCCGCATCTTTAAGATTATTTTATACTATTCAGTCATCGATGCGGCGTATATGGTATTCTCTTTTTACGGACAGCAGTACTACGCTGAGTTCGGATACAATAAAATTGAGATCAGTATCATCTTTTTAGCGGCAAGCGGCGCTGCCTGTCTAGGAGCTGTGCTGAGCGAAAGGCTTTATGAAAAGCTGCGAGGACGGCTTACAACACTAGCCTCCATTCTGATCGGCGCCGCCCTAGTCAGCTACCGTCTGGAAAATACCGTCCTATCCATCCTATTCTTCATGGTTGCCAGCTTTTTCAATACCACGCTCTATCCCGTACAGTCCGAGGCGCTTAACCGGTTGATCCCCTCCGAGCAGAGGGCCACGCTCATCTCGGTGGACAGCATGTTTTTTTCAATTGCCATGATCGTCATTTTCCCGCTGGCGGGCCTGCTGGCTGACGGGGCAGGGCTGAGCAGCATATTTTTAGGAATCGGAGTTTTATTATGGATCTTTGTCAGCGTTTGGAGGAAGCGATGAAAAAACAGGTGTTTATCCTTATTCTTTGTTTGTTAATTCTTTGCACAGGGTGCAAAACCGCTGTAGAAAATGCGGCAGGATCCAAGGCTGATCTGCATTTAGAAGAAGGAGACGGATTGACGGTATACGTCACAGGAGTATCGAGCACCCTGCTGACGGAGAAGGAAGAACTAACCATCTATCCGTCAAAATATACGGTTGGCCCTCAAATAGCAGGCGGCGAGATGAACAGTGGAAGCGGAAATATATTTGTGCAGGCGCTGGAGGAATATAGCGAAAAAACAGGTATTAAAATAGAAATTCATTTTTTAGAAGAGACCGGAGAAGAAGGAGGGGATCCGCTCCAATTTTTATATGATCAGAATCGGCCCCTGCCTGATCTTCTGATTGCCAGTAAGCATACGGGCTACGATTATGAGCGACTGGCAAGGCAGGGGTTGCTGCTAGATTTTACAGAATATGCAGAGCGAGAAGGCCTTCTACAGGAGGATGACTACTATACTCAGATTTTAGAAGGCGGCCAGATCGCCGGAAAGCAGTATACGCTGCCATTTTTATTTAATCTAAATGCGCTGCTTACTTCGGATGCCTATCTAAGCGAAATGCAGATGCCGCGCCCAGATCAGTCCAGTTCATATGAAGAGATACTGTATCTTTTAGAAAATAGCTGCCATCAGACGCAGTCCTCGAATACAAAGGAAGCGATATGGGATGCCAGTATGCGTCCGGCTGGTAAATATCTGCCCAATATTCTAACAGCCGCCGGATACCCGTGTTACTGGAGCGTAGATCAGGAGCTGCTGCTGCAGGAATCAGCGATAACCAAAATTTTCTCGTTAATGGAACAGTATAATCAGCAGGAATTTGTCAATATTTTAAATTGGCAGCAGCAATCCTATTGGCAAAATGTAAACGGCCACAATAAAAGCACGGCGATTGCTGGCATGGAAGCCTCTGCTTATGAGGAGATTGGCATCTTCTTATCAGGCGGACGGTGTGGCAGTCTAAATTTTTATAGTAGCCTTTTAACGGATGCCGCATATTTCCACACAGCGTATCAAAAGGCAGGAGAAGAGCTTGTCCTTTGTGGGATTCCGAGCCTGCAAGGGGTGAATACCTATTCAGCCAATATTACGGGTTTTGCCGTTGGCTTTGCTTCCACCCAATATCCGGAAGTGTGCTACGACATAGCGCGGTATTTGGCTGACTATGCATACCCGCCGTTTTATGGGTTTTCCGTCAATCGGCGGCTGACAGAGAAACAGCTACAGGAGGCGCAGCATACGTCCTTTATTTTATATCCTAACGATATATGGAGCCGCGTTATGACTGGAGGTCTCAAGCAGAGTGAAATAGAAAGCTACCAAATCAAGACAATGCCGCTTGAGCCGGAAACCATAGCCTGCATAGAAAATATGCTGGATCACATAGCAGGGGCGGGGCTCCCATGGGGTGTACTGGAAAGAGAAATCTATGCAGCCGCGCTGGGCAAGCTGGGAGACGCAGCGCTCACACCCAAGCAGGCTAGCGCATGGGTGATCGAAAAGCTTGCAGAATATCAGCGTATTCAAAGCGATCTTAAGCCATTCTACGATGAAGCGTATACCCTCTCATTTGCAGAATAAACGGTTGACAACCGGCGCTTAAAATGCTATACTAGCTGGCGTATAAATCAGCAATGAGCATAGCTAAGTAGCCGCTGCAAAGCGCCTCAGAGAGCCGGGGTCTTGGGCTGAAAGCCCTGGCGGAAAGATGCAGACAGGTGAATTTCACTATGGGAGCTGCCGCCCAGCGCGCACGGCGCAAAGCGGCTGTAGTCTACCGCATTAAGGGGAGCAGAAGAGAGCCTGATCAGCACCGGATTTTCAAGTGATAACCGGGGCGGATGAGCTCTGAATTTTGGTGGTACCACGGAGATAACCCGTCCAATGCAGATTGGACGGGATTTTTTATTATGTAAAGGAGCGCTGAAAAGAGTGAAAACAAAGATTGAGCAGTTAAAAGAAAAATTTCAGCAGGATATGACAGCGGTCAAAAGCGCAGAAGCGCTGGAGAGCATGCGTGTAGCTTATCTGGGCAAGAAAGGCAGCATTACTGAGCTGCTAAAGGGGCTGAAAGACCTGCAGGGAGAAGAGAAAAAGGAGATTGGCAAGTACATCAACCAGCTTAAGGGCGAAGTAGCGGATAAGATCAACCAAAGAGCTGGGCAACTGGAGAAGGAGCTGGAGCAGGCCAAGTTAAAGGCGGATAAAAGATATGATATTTCGCTGCCCTGCCAGCAAAAGCTGGGAACGCTGCATCCGATTACCATCGTGCAGCGGGAGCTGGAGGAGATTTTCAGCAGCATGGGCTTTGCCGTGGAGGATTTCAGCGAGGTTGTAACGGAGTATAACAATTTTGAGGCAGTCAACATTCCCAAGCATCATCCGGCGCGGGATATGCAGGATACTTACTATCTGGACAACGGACAGGTGCTTAAGACGCACACCTCAGCGGCGCAGAATGCCATATTAAGAAAATATGGCGCGCCCTGTAAGGCGATCTTCCCGGGAAGGTGCTTCCGCAACGAGGCGTTGGATGCCAGCCATGAGACTACCTTCTTCCAGATGGAGGGCATGATGGTGGACAAAAATATTTCTATTTCCAATCTGATTTACTTTATGAAGACCATGCTTTCTGAGGTGTTTAAAAAAGAAATTACCGTGCGGCTGCGTCCGGGCTTTTTCCCCTTTGTGGAGCCGGGCTTTGAGCTTGACATTCAGTGTCCGTTCTGCGGCGGCAAGGGCTGCTCCACCTGTAAGCACGGCGGCTGGATCGAGCTGTGTCCCTGCGGCATGATTCACCCCAATGTACTGCAGATGGGCGGTATTGATCCTGAGGAGTATACTGGCTTTGCATTTGGTCTGGGGTTGACGCGCCTGGCTATGATGAAGTTTGATATTCACGACATTCGTGTGCTTAACAGCGGCAATTTAAAGGCGCTGGATCAGTTTGTGACCATGTAAAGAGAAGAGGAGGATACAACGCATATGTTTTTATCGATGAACTGGATTCGGGACTTTGTTAATTTGGACGGCATTGATCTCGATGATTTAATTCATAAATTTACCCTGGGAACGGCTGAGGTAGAAGGCATAGAGCATGTAGGCAGCGATATTCAGGACGTGGTAGTCGGCCAGATCCTATCGATTGAAAACCATCCCAATTCCAAGAAGCTGCATTTGCTTAAAGTAGATGGCGGAGACCGCATCTATCAGGTGGTATGCGGTGCTCCCAACGTGGCAGAGGGGATGAAGGTGCCCTTTGCTAAAACAGGGGGTATGGCCGGCGGCATGCGGATTGAAAAACGGCCGGTAGCTGGCTATGACAGTGAAGGAATGTGCTGCAGCGAGCGCGAGCTTGGTCTGAGCGATAACCATGAGGGCCTGATGGCGCTGCCGGAGGACGCTCCTGTGGGAACGGATATTAAGGAGCTATATGAGGTAGAGGATCTGATTTTTGAGGTTGATAATAAATCGCTCACTAATCGGCCGGATCTGTGGGGGCATTACGGGATTGCCCGCGAGATTGCAGCGCTGGCACACCGAGCGCTGCAGCCCTATGCCCAAAAATCCTTGGTAGAATATGACAGCCTGCCGGAGGTGCCGATTGAAATTCAGGATACGGATCTTGTTTACCGCTATGCGGCGTTGGCTGTGAAGAATATCAGCGTGAAGCAGTCGCCTAAAAATATGCAGATCCGTCTTTATCGCTGCGGTATGCGCGGTATCAATCTGCTGGCTGACCTGACCAATTATATCATGCTTGAGCTCGGCCAGCCCATGCATGCATTTGACTATGAGAGGGTGAGTCAGATTGAGGTGGGGCATTTTGAGAAGCCCTTTGCATTTGCTACGCTGGACGGAAAAGAGCGTATGATTCAGCCGGAAACGCTGATGATCTGCAGCAAAGGAAAGCCTGTGGCCGTGGCCGGCATCATGGGCGGTCTCGAGAGTGAGATCGTGGAAGATACGCATAGCTTTCTACTGGAGAGCGCGACCTTTGACGCCGTGAGCATCCGCAAATCCTCTGCAGCGCTGGGTCTGCGCACGGATGCTTCGATGCGCTATGAAAAAACGCTGGATCCGGAGATGGTGACGGGGGCGATCGGCCGCTATCTGCAGCTGCTTTTGGAGATTGATCCGGGCGTTACTGTGATCAGTCGGCTGAGTGATCAGTATGTTAAGCAGTATCCGAAGCGCAGTATCACCTTTGACAAGGCGTATGTAGACAGGATTACCGGCATCGATATCAGCGAGGCGCAGATAGAGGAAACGCTGACGAGTCTGGGCTTTGGGCTCAGCCGCGAGGGCAAGGATATCATCGTGCAGGTGCCGAGCTGGCGCGCAACCAAAGATGTCAGCATTAAGGCGGATATTATCGAGGAAATCACCCGTATTTACGGCTACGATAATTTTGAAATCAAGACGGCGGAGGTGGCTGTGCAGCCGCAGGCCTATTCCAAGGAGCATACGCTGTATAATCAGCTTAAAAACCTGCTGGCCTATTCCTTTGGCGCACATGAGGAGCACACCTATTTGTGGAATGACGGCAAAAAGCTGGCAGAGCTGGGTCTGGCGAACGAAGGCCATTTGCATCTTGTGAATTCGGTGTCTCCGGATATTGAAACCCTTAGGAGCGAAATGGTTCCTTCGCTGCTTTGCAGCGCGGCGCGCAATAAGGGCTATGACAGTGCGTTTACCGTGTTTGAGATCGGCAGCGTGATTGCGGGTCTGAAGGCGGATGGCCTGGGCGATGAGCAGAAACATCTGGGCGTGGTGCTGTGGGGACGCAAAAAGGATGAGGAGGCGCTGCTGATGCAGGCGAAGGCCCTCACGGAGCGGATTGCCCGCGAGCTTTTAGGAACCACGTTTAGTTATGTGAATGCGGCGCAGGCAAAGGAGTGGCAGCATCCGTATAATGCGTTTACGATCAGCGCCAGTGGCAGTGAGCTTGGTACGCTGGCGGTTGTGCACCCGGCGGTGTGCGGAAAGGTGGATAAAAAAGCGACGGCTATCGCGCTGGAACTGAATCTGGACGCGCTGTGCAGGATCGAAAAGGCGATGCCGCAGTTTGCTGAGCCGAGCCGCTTCCCGAGCATTGTTAATGATATCAGCTTTATGGTCAGCAGCGATACCCGCTTCGCTGATTTTGAACGCGTGATTGCAGCGCATCCCTGCGAATATCTGACGGGCTATGAGCTGGTGGGCATCTATCAGGATGCCAGCTGGCAAGGGCAGCAGAGCGTGACGATTCGCTTTGTCTTCTGCTCTAAAGAGCGTACGCTGGAGAGCGATGAGGTGCAGCAGGCAGCGGCCATGTATATGGAAGCTATGAAGGAGATCGGCGCTGTTGTGAAGCTCGATTAAATGAAAAGCATGCACAGAATATCCCCCGCCCTAATATGCTAATAGCAATATGAGCATAGGGGCGGGGGTATTTTTATGGAAGCGAAACAGATACAGCTGGGATATGAAGAGCTGAAGCAGGAGATAGAGCCGCTTTGGCAGTCGTTTTATGTGACGGTCAGCCGGCCGGCTGAGGAAGCACTTGTCTTAGCGGAGGTACTCTCCGAAATTTCGCTGCAGCGACAAAGCAAGGCGCTGTACTATTATGCGCTAAGGAATTTTTCGGGAGAAAAGGCGCATGAGATCATCGGCCTAGAAGATGGCAGGGCGCAGCGGTTTGAGGATGACTGGCAAAAGTGGCGTGAGCGGCTGCGGCAAAGCGAGAAGCGGGAAGAAGCGCTCCTAGAGATGCTCGAATATATGCGGCAGGCGTGGCCGGAGCAGATCACGTATACCACCGCGCTGACGGATGCTTTGCTGCAGGATCCGCGGGAGCCCAATCCGGCGCAGTACGAGAGCTTGTTTCCGCAAAAGCTCAATCAGACGCGCTGCCCAGTCATTCTTCACCGGGAGCCAAAAGAGCTGGATACACAAATCGAAAACGGCGTATGGCAGATTGGCGAGCTGGCGCGCGCCCTGGGCGGCTATCTGCTGATCGATGCACGCCATTTGTACGCTGCGCCGCTCATCTGGCAGTCGCTGATTCATCAGCTGGCACAGCAGCAGTGCAAGGTACAGCTCGTATTATACGGGCCGGCATCTCTTTATGAGCTATGGCGCAGCGAGGATGAGGATTTTGCTGCCTTTTTCACGGAAGTACGCTGCTTTCCCACGCGAGTGCCCAATTCATGGCCCAATCGGCAGCGCTGGCTAACATACCTGCGCGATCAATTAGATCCAATTATCACGGATAAAGCCTTGGAATTTTTGTTAGCTCTGATCAGCGGCCTGAGCTTCGCTCACATGAAGGACAGCGACGGGTTCCTGCCCGGCAGGCTGGATATAGCGCAGCCATGGATCCGGGAATGCGAGTGGCTGTGCCGCGAAAAAAACACAGAGCTGATCAATATTGCGCTCGTCAAAGAGGTGTGGGAAAATAGGCAGCGCAGAGCCAGACGGCTAGAGCAGGCGCTGCCGTATGGCCTCGCGCCGCAAAAGGGCCGGCAGATCGGCTCCGTTTATACGCTGACGCTGCATGACATCGGCTATTGTACGCTGTGCGAGCCGGTCCATGTGCAGGTGCATCCCAAAAAGGAAGGGAAGCGGCGCGCACGGCGCCAAAAGGACGAATTTGATGTGCTTTTGGAATGCGAGCGAGAGATCGAAGAGGATGCCGGAAGCATCAAGACAGCGATTGCATTTGGCGTTTTGTCCGCCATGGGGCATTATCCGGTGCGCCAGTCGCTGGCGATCATCGGCGAAATGGACGAAAGCGGAGTGCTGCAGCCGGATCAGGCAGCCGCGCAGCTGGTTACAGGCTTTTACGAGGTGTGTCGGCGCGAGGGCTGCGAAAACGGCGGGGTATTGCTGCCGGCGGCGAGCATGCTGGATCTGAAATTGCCGGAGGAGGTGCAGCAGGCCTTGCGGGAAAAACGCTTCTTTCTGTATCCGGTGCGTACGATGCTGGAGGGGGCAGAAATCCTCATGAAATAAAATTTAAAAATCAAGTATTAGCTGATCCGTCCCGTATTTCCAGATTTTACTTCTGTACATCGGGGCGGATCAGTAGTATAATGTGTCATAGCTACGGATCTATATGCATAAAGATAAGATAACAGCAGATAGTAGTCAGAAGGGTTCACAGCGATATACATAGGGGCGCAGCCGCGAGGGCGGAGAGGCAGCTCCAGAAAAGGAGTATGTAGATGAAGCAATATAAAACTATACTGGTAGAGAAAAAAGTGCCGGATCAGATAATCTGCAATTGCTGTGGAAAAAAGCTGTCACCTACAGGGCAGCATCCCTATTTAGACTACCTTCATATTCAAAAGGAATGGGGATATGATTCTCCTTACGACGGAGAGATGCATGAAATGGATATCTGTCCCGATTGTTATGCAGCATGGATCCAGACATTTAAAGTTCCGCTGCAGACCGAAGCAGAGCCGATAGCGGAGGAAGCGGAAGAGGAAAACTGAATAAGGAAAGGTACAAAAGATGTTTGATATTTGTTTGCTGGGGACCGGCGGCATGATGCCGCTGCCGGGGCGCTGGCTGACTTCGTGTATCATGCGCTATAAAGGAACAAGCCTTCTGATCGACTGCGGCGAGGGCACGCAGGTTACGCTCAGAGAGCTCGGCTGGAGCTTTAAAGCGATTGACTATATTTTGTTTACCCACTATCACGGCGATCATATCAGCGGTTTGCCCGGCCTGCTGCTGACGATCGGAAACTGTGACAGAACAGAGCCCGTCACTCTGATTGGGCCCCGCGGTCTGCGAAAGATTGTAGAGGGCCTTCTTTTGATTGCGCCGGGACTTCCGTTCCCCATTGTGTATCAGGAGCTGACAGCAGAGCAGATTCAGCAGCAGCAGGAGCTGATGCTGGGGGAGCTTTCTGTACGCGCCTTTCAGGCCGACCACGGCGTACCCTGCGTGGGCTACAGCGCAGAGGTTAAGCGTCAGCCCAAATTTGATCCCGTTCGGGCCAAGGAAGCCGGGATCCCCTTGCCATATTGGCGGCGCTTGCAAAATGGCGAGGTCATCACGGAAGATGACGGGACGGTGTATGAGCCTTCAATGGTTTTGGGCTCTGCCCGCAAAGGCCTTAAGGTAACCTACTGCACAGATTCGCGGCCGAAGGAAAGCATTGTGCGCGCGGCGCAAAAGTCGGATTTGTTTATCTGTGAGGGCATGTATGGCGAGCCTGATAAGCAGGATAAGGCGGCGAAGCATAAGCATATGTCGTATCAGGAGGCGGCGCAGATGGCGCGGCAGGCGCAGGTGCAGGAGCTTTGGCTGACGCATTTTAGCCCGGCTATGCCGAATCCGAAGGTGTATTTGAAGGAGGCTACGGCGGTTTTCCCAAATACGAAGGCGGGAAAGGATCGTATGCTTAAGGAATTTAAGTTTGAAGAGGAGTAATGGCGTGAGATATCCGGTGATATTAGGAATTGAAAGCTCCTGTGATGAGACGGCGGCGGCGGTGGTGAGAAATGGCCGCGAGGTGCTGTCGAACGTGATCTCTTCGCAGGTACCGCTACATAAGGTGTATGGGGGCGTTGTGCCGGAAATTGCATCGCGCAAGCATATTGAAAATATTGATGGCGTGATTTTGCAGGCGCTTGCAGATGCCAAAATGGGCTGGGAGGATATCGACGCGATTGCGGTGACCTATGGCCCTGGGCTTGTGGGCGCGCTTTTAGTGGGCGTGGCGGAGGCGAAGGCACTTGCTTATGCGCTACATAAACCGCTGCTGGGTGTGCATCATATGAAGGGGCATATTGCAGCTAATTATATTACGAATGCGGATTGGAAGCCGCCGTTTTTATGCTTGGTGGTGTCGGGCGGGCATACGCATTTGGTGATGGTTGAAGATTATCAGCATTATCAGATTTTAGGCAAAACAAGGGATGATGCGGCGGGCGAGGCATTTGACAAGGTGTCCAGGGCGATTGGACTGGGCTACCCCGGCGGACCGCAGATCCAAAAGGCGGCGGAGAAGGGAAATCCGCAGGCGATTCATTTCCCAAGGCCATGTTTGGAGGAGGATGGATACTCCTTCAGTTTTAGCGGCCTGAAGTCGGCGGTGCTGAATTATCTGAACCAGCAGGAGATGAAAAAAGAGGCAGTAAACCCGGCCGACGTGGCCGCGTCTTTTCAGGCGGCGGTTGTAGAGGTGCTGGTGAAGAAAACGATGCAGGCGGCGAAAGATCTCGGGGTGAGCCGGGTGGCGGTTGCCGGCGGTGTGTCGGCTAATAGGCCGCTGCGGGAGGCACTGGAAGAGGCTTGTATGCAAAATCATTTTGATTTTTGCCGGCCGGAATTTGTTTTTTGCACTGATAATGCCGCGATGATTGCCTGCGCGGCGTATTATGAATATGAACAGGGCGAAAGCGCTGATTTGTCGCTTAATGCAAATCCTAATTTAACGCTTTAAATTTATTTTTATGCAATGATTCTTCTGCGACCTTGTGAATAAAAAATCCTTGCTTGTGCCAAGATATGCTCATGAAGCTGATGATAACGTTGGCTTGCGAAATGGCAGGAACCTTTTAAAAGGAGAGAGGAGCAGAAGGTATGAGCGATACGGATAAACAGACCATGCCGGAGAAGCAGGTTAAAATTTATCTGGCTGTACTGTCGGTCCTTTTGGTAGTTGCGGTTTTGGTAACGGTTTTTACGGCCTATCAGGATGAGCAGCTGGCAGAGGAGGAGCAGCCGCCGCGCACCGAGCAGAGCACAGTAACGGCCGAGCAGTCACAGGAAACGAGGCCGGTACAGAATAATTTCTTGGATGCGAACAGTCAGATTGAGGAAACCTCAAAGCCAGAGCCGGTAAAGCCGCAGGCGCCGACAGAGTCGTCTACGGCGACGGAGGAAACGGGCATGGAGGAAGAAGAGCCGCAGGCGCCGGTAGCGGCGTTTGATCCGCAAGAGGATCTGATGGTATGGCCGGTAAGCGGTACGGTAGTGATGGATTACAGCCCGGATGCATTGATCTATGATGCGACGCTGGACCTGTACCGGACAAGCAATTCTCTGAGCATTGGTGCATCAGAGGAGGAAACGGTCGTAGCGGCAGCCGCTGGTACGGTGAAGGAAATAGGAAAGACGGATGAACTGGGCAGTTATGTAGTTCTCGACAACGGAAACGGGTATGAGACTACATACGGTCAGCTTTCGGAGGAGGCAATGGTTGAGGTTGGCGAGACCGTTGCACAGGGCGAAGCAATTGGCCGTATGAGCGAGCCTACCTGGTATAGCGCTGCACTGGGGACACATCTCATTTTTACTGTTACGGTAAATGGCGAGACGGTGAATCCGCTTGATTATTTAGAAAATATATTAGATGACTGATAAGAAGATGCCTTGAGGGGATGATGCCCTCGGGGCATTTTTCAATTGTAAATATATTTTGAACAATGCGCCTGCATAGGGAATCGAGCCGAAAAATATCCGATACTATAAGTAGAACGTTCAAACAAGCAGAGCTCTCAGATAGGAAAGGATCAGGCGAATGGATAAGAAAAAACGCAGCAAACTTTGGGTAGCTTTATGTTTTATGGTGATTTGGATTTTAAAAAGTGTTTGGATGGTATCAGCCGAGGAGGAGATTTCTGTTTGTACGGTAGCACCGGGACAGGCTGATATGAGGATCGGATTATGTGAAGGAAATGGCTTTTTAATGGAAGCCGGGCAGTATGCCGGAAATTATGCGCCGGTATTTTATTCTGCGTTCTGGTCGGGCAGTGCGCTGGGTAGTGTGCTGCCGCTAGGGCATTTTGTATACTGCGTTGAGCCGGAAGTTACACTGCTGGGGGATGCACAGTATAATGAGGGCGGCGTTCTGGGCAATCGGGATGTATTGCTCCATCTGACGACGCCGCGCATCACGCAGGAGGGCCGGATTTTCCAAATGCTGGGGCAGATTTTGCAGGTTTGCGGCCCGGAGATCCAAAGCGGTCCCGAGATTTGCAAAACAGCACCGCAGGCGACGCGGTATCTGGCGGCGCAGACGCTGATCTGGCAGCTGGTATGCGGCGACATGGATGAAAATTTCAATGTGCTTAGCAGTCAGTGGGCAGAGGCGTATGATTTGCGCTCCATGCCGTATTGGAATACAGCGCCGGCGGGAGGAAGGTCGGTCAAGGCATGGCAGGAAACATGGCTGCAGGAGCTTAAAAGGATGCAGCAGCTGCCCAGCTTTTGCAGTCAGGATCAGGCTGTATATGAAATGACAGGCGATACCCTCGTGCTGACCGATACGGCACAGAGTCTTGATGATATGCAGTTTATAGCATCGGATAGCAGTGTAACGCTGACGGTAAAGGAAAATACGCTGATTATTTCAAACCCACAGCAGGTTGATTTTACCGTGAATGTCCGTAATGTGCTGCGGGATGGAATCAAGGAACCCGCTCCGATTCTGACGGTCAATCAAAGTACGGGCGCTAAGCGGCAGACTACGGTGACAGCATCAGAGACGCCGCTTACTATGCCACTGGAGGCTTCTTTTAAGATAAAGGCACTGGTAATCAGCCTTGAGGTTAGCAAGCAGGAGCTGACAGGGAGCCACGAGGTGCCGGGAGCTAAGCTGCAGATTTTGGATGAAAACGGGCAGGTCATCGAGGAATGGATATCAAGCGATCAGCCACATTACATCGAAAAGCTGCCTATTGGCACGTATATTCTGCGCGAAATTTTGCCGGCTGCCGGCTATGTAACGGCAGAGGATATTTTATTTGAGGTAAAGGACACAGCAGAGCTGCAAAAGGTTGAAATGAAGGATGATATTACAAAATTGCAGATCAGCAAAAAAGATCTGACAACCGGAGAAGAGCTACCAGGGGCAGCGCTGCAGATTTTGGATGAGACAGGAAAGGTCATTGAAGAATGGGTATCCGGTGCTGAGCCGCATTATATTGAAAGGCTGCCGATTGGGGTCTATACGCTGCGAGAGACTCTGCCGGCTAAAGGCTATGTGACAGCACAGGATGTAATCTTTAAGATAGAGGATACGGCGGCGCTGCAAAAAGTGGAGATGAAGGATGATGTAACGAAGCTGGAGATCAGCAAAAAGGAGCTGGAAAGCGGAGAGCCGCTGTCAGGAGCCGCCTTGCAGATTGTCGATCAGAAGGGCAGTGTGATAAAGGAATGGATATCCGGCGATAGGCCGCAGTATATCGAAAGTCTTCCGGTAGGAAGCTATACCCTGCAGGAAAAGGAAGCACCGAAGGGCTATCAAAAGGCCGCGGATATTTCGTTTGAGATTGCGGATATACCGCAGATACAAAGAGTTGAAATGAGCGATCAGAAAAAGAAGCCGTCGCCGCAAACAGGAGACGAAGCAGTATGGCAGTTATATATAGGAATGCTAGGACTAGCGGGGATGGGATTAGGGTTCTTGATGCGTAAAAGGAGCTTGCGGCAGAGATAGGGCTTTAGAGGCTAAGGAGAAAATATCAGGCGAGGGCTTGACATTTTCTCCGGCCTTTGCTATACTAATTTTCGCTTGGGGCATTGGCGCAGTTGGGAGCGCGTTTGAATGGCATTCAAAAGGTCATGGGTTCGAATCCCATATGCTCCACTGAAAAAAACACAACGTGGAAGTGTTGTGTTTTTTTATTTATAAACAGGGGGTGGATAATTAATGCTCGGAGTGCCAAAGAACAAAGTAATCTTGTTACCGTATAACGAAAAATGGGTGGATGAATATAGCAAAGTAAAAGAGCTTTTTATGGGAATGTTTACTGATGAAATTGTTTCCATTGAACATGTTGGCAGTACATCTATCCCTGGAATAATGGCGAAGCCGATGCTGGATGTAGCGATTGTTTTTAAGGATATAACAGAGCAAGTATTCCATAAAATGAAAGAAAGTAACTACATTTATTATGGTGAAGTCGCATCAGGCAAGTATTTATTCATATTGCGAGGAGAGAATGAAAGCTCCTTACAACACGTTCATTGTTATAAAGCAAATGATCGCACATTGTTTTATCAGCAAGTACAATTTAGAGACTTTTTACGAACTCATCCTAAATATGCAAAAGAGTATGAACAATTAAAGATAAACTTGTCTAAAATGTATTTTGATGACAGGAATAAATATACGGCTGGGAAACAGGCATTTTTTGATAAAATAAGGGCTCTTGCTGCTCAAAATCAAGACGTCATTGAAACCTAAAGTTTTAAGGATTGGAAGTAGTGTAACAAATATTGTGTAAACCTCTTAGATTAGTGAAAAATCATAGGTTTAATAAAATTTATATAAGATTGATTGAGGGCTGAATGGCATGAAATGCTGTTCAGCCCTTGTCTACTTTCTAGCATGGATCATGTTGTATGTCAAGAGCTCCCACTATAATCCGGGGGTTTGATTTACAGTCTCATATTTTATAACTCTCCGTTGAAATCACTATCGGTTATTAGCGATATTGCAATGCTTGATCATTTGAGTGATATACGAATCTTGCTCTTTACTCTAGAATTTAAAGACGAAGAAGTATTCGGATTGTATAATAGTCTATATAAAGCGTATATAAATTTAGCAGATAATGATTTTGAAACAGTTACAGATCACTTATAAAGCGTAGCACAATCAGATTGCATTTCTGAAGAAGAGCGAAGCTTTTGCAATAACGTGTTTCTTTATATCGAGCAATTATATAATCAAAGAAGTGGCATTGAATGGACGATTCCTAAAATCAAAACACTTTGGGACAAGGTGAATATGTAAAAAAACTATAGCATAGTGAAAATTTTATAGAATTTACGCACAGAATACAAAAGTGTTTTTATGGCTTCAATAACTCTGAGTTCTTCACGAAACCGCAAAAATATGTTTTCAGAGAAAAAACAGAGCAAATATTGAAAAATGGGTTTCGGAGCGGTCGAGTGGCTACTCGGAAGCCCATTTTTGACGTTCAGAGGTAGAAGAAGGTCGAAAACGCTGCTGCATAAATTGAATTTCTTTTCTTTACAAGCAACTACTAAATGTATTTAGGAAATGGGACTTGAACCGGATATTGCGAAAAATCTAATTTGGGTAGTGATATAATTGCGTGGAAACTTTGAAAAATTGAAAGTTTTGTGTTATACTTAATCAGTATTATTATATCCATTTCAAGGAGAAGGCACGGCATGGCTGTTAACATGCAAAAGATCAAGCTGGTGAAGCTTTATGAGCTGTTGTGCAAGAGATGGGTGAAGTGCACCCCATCTCCCGCGCGGAGTTTTGCAGACGGTTGAATGAGATGGACATTTCCAGTAATGTCAGGACACTGAGATTGGATATCGAGGTCATGCAGGAAAACGGCTTCGAGATTATGAGCTACCTGAAGGATAAGGAAAAGTTTACTATGTTCCAGAGCACGAGCTCACAGTGCCAAAATAAAGATACTGATTGATGTGCTGCAGAATGTCAGTTTTATCACTGAGAAAAAAACAGCAGAGCTGATAGAAAAGGTTGCTGTTCTCGGTGGATCACACCAAGTTGAGCTACTAAAAAACATGGTATACTTCAATACGCGGAAGCACACCAACGAGGCCATTCTCTACACGGTGAACGGCATTGAGGATGCCATCATTCGCAGGAAAAAGATCGACTTTTGTCTGAATGAAAAGGCAGAACGCGTCTATGTGACCATAAACGATAGCAATAAGAAACGTTACTATGTGGAGCCAGTCGCAAGGATTGATGGTGTGTCAGAGTTTACGGAGCAGGTGTTCAAAATATTCAGTGGAGAGCTGGCGTAATTTGGGAATAGAATGCAGGTTATCTCCCCACTCAATGTGATCGATCAGTACAGAAAACACATTAACAATATTGTCGGAGGAAACGCGGAATGGTTACAGGAGCAATTAAAAATAAGGTCGATAAGATCTGGACAGATATTTGGGCTGGCGGTATTACAAACCCCCTGACCGTTATCGAGCAGCTTACATATCTCATGTTCATCCGTTCCCTCGATGAAAAGGAACTGGAGACTGAGGAATTCGAAACGATGACCGGCGAGAAGATGGCAAAGATTTTTCCCCAGTCTCCCGTCGGACAATCAATGCGTTGGAGCAAGTTCAAAAACGACGATCCACGCCAGATTTTCGACGTGATCTCTCAGAGAGTATTTCCCGCGATCAAAAGCATGAAGTATGGTCGCTTCCCCGATTTTAATGAAAAGGGTGAGCTTGTAGAGATCGAAGACGAACCCGGTAAGGCAGATGAAAGCACGACCGCTTTTGCGCGGTATATGAGCAATGCAATGTTTATCATTCCTACTCCGCAGCTGCTGCAGAAGATAATTACGGGATTGGACGATCTTTACGAACACGATATTGCAGAGCTGGATATGCAGGGCGACCTATATGAGTACATGCTCGGCAAACTGGCTACAGCAGGCCAGAACGGACAGTTTCGCACTCCGAAGCATATCCGAGAGATGATGGTCGAGTTGCTACAGCCGACACCGGATGATATGATTTGCGATCCGGCATGTGGAACGGCAGGTTTCTTGGTTTCTGCGTCAGAGTATATCCGTCGCAATTACGAGGATACTATGACCCCTGAGCAATGGCAGCATTTTACAGGCCCCGCATTTACGGGGTTTGATATGGACTACACTATGCTCCGCATTTCTGCGATGAACCTTATGATGCACTCTATCAGCAATCCAGAGATAGATTATAAGGATAGTGTGTCAAAGCAAAATCAGATTTTCGATCGCTTTACGATGTGCTTGGCAAATCCCCCGTTCAAGGGAACGATCGACGCAGAGAGCATCCACGATAATCTGAAAGCGGTAACGAACACGAAGAAGACCGAGCTTCTGTTTCTTGCCTTGTTCTTACGGATGCTGAAAAAAGGCGGTCAGTGTGCATGCATCGTTCCGGATGGTGTGTTGTTTGGATCGTCCTCAGCACATAAATCCATTCGCAAAGAACTCGTCGAGAATCATCAGCTCCGCGCAGTGATCTCGATGCCGTCTGGCGTATTTAAGCCATATGCAGGTGTTTCCACTGCTGTGTTGGTATTCACAAAGACCGGCGCGGGTGGTACCGACAAAGTATGGTTTTATGATATGAAGGCGGATGGCTTCAGCCTTGACGATAAGCGTTCCGAGATTGTGGATAATGATATCCCCGATATCATTCAGCGTTTCCAGCATCTGGAGCAGGAAGCCACACGTGAACGCACCGAGCAGAGCTTTTTTGTACCGAAGCAGGAAATCGTGGACAATGGATACGATCTTTCCATTAACAAATATAAGAAGATGGAGTATGTAGCTGTCGAATATCCCTCTACCGCAGAAATTATGGATAAGCTCGACGAACTTGAAGAGAGTATCTCCGCCGAACTGAAGGAATTGAGGAAAATGCTATGATGGAGAAAACTTTACCCGAGGTATGCACAATCCAATATGGATTTCCTTTTGACTCGGCCAAATTCTGCACTGCAGAAGGCGTTCCGCTTGTTCGCATTCGAGATGTCGTTAGGGGCTATTCGGAAACATATACAACAGAAACTGCTGGAGAAAACTATATTGTCAAAGATGGTGACCTACTCATTGGCATGGATGGAGAGTTTAATATCGCCTATTGGAAAGGTGGTCGTGCATATTTAAATCAACGAGTATGCAGATTAATTCCACGTGAAGACGTTGACCACGATTACATATTTTACTATATGCCAAAAGCACTAAAAGCAATAGAGGATGCCACGCCATTTGTGACGGTAAAGCATTTGTCTGCAAAACAACTGAGCAAAATACTGATACCCCTGCCCGATATGAGAGAGCAGCAGCGAATTTCTGCAGTATTGCGTAGTGTTGACAGAGTAATTGCCATGAGACACAAAGAATTGGACGAGTTTAACAATCTCGTGAAATCCCGATTTATCGAA